>JAYTGI010000396.1:0-8839 GCA_043733605.1 Demequina sp.
ACGTACGTCCACGAGCAGCTGGACCTCAATGTCGGCGAGCTCATTTATGGCTTCGGTGAGAGGTTTGGTCCTCTCGTCAAGAACGGCCAGGTCGTTGACGTGTGGAACGCCGACGGCGGCACCAGCTCCGAGCTCGCCTACAAGTCGATCCCGTTCTACATGAGCAATCGCGGCTATGGCGTGTTCGTCAACCAGCCTGAGCACGTGTCCTTCGAGGTGGGCTCCGAGTCCGTCGAGCGCGTGCAGTTCTCGACCGCCGGCGAGGCGATCGAGTACTTCGTCATTGGCGGCCCCTCCCCCAAGGACGTCATCGACCGCTACACCGCTCTCACCGGCAGGCCTGCCGAGGTGCCAGCGTGGAGCTACGGACTTTGGCTGTCGACGTCGTTCACCACCGACTACGACGAGGCAACAGTCAACTCGTTCGTCGACGGCATGCGCGACCGCGGCATCCCGCTCAGCGCCTTCCACTTCGATTGCTTCTGGATGCGCGAGTTCAATTGGACCGATCTCGAGTGGGACGCGCGCGTCTTTCCCGATCCCAAGGGAATGCTCCACCGCCTCCACACCGATCGCGATCTGCACATTTGCGCATGGATCAACCCGTACATCGCTCAGCGCTCGGCCCTGTTTGCCGAGGGCAAGGAAAAGGGCTACCTGGTCAAGCGGGCCGATGGCTCCGTGTGGCAGTGGGACTTCTGGGTCGCAGGTATGGGCCTGGTCGACTTCACCAACCCCGACGCCACGAAGTGGTTCCAGGACAAGCTGCGCGCGCTGTTGAGTCAAGGCGTCGACGCACTCAAGACCGACTTTGGCGAGCGGATTCCCCTCGACGTGGTGTGGCACGACGGCACGCCCCCAGAGACGATGCACAACCTCTACACGCAGCTCTACAACAAGGCCGTCTTCGACCTCCTTGTCGAGGAGCGCGGGCCTCGCGATGCGGTGCTCTTTGCCCGCTCGGCCACCGCTGGCGGCCAGCAGTTCCCCATCCACTGGGGCGGCGACAACACGTCTTCCTTCCCCTCGATGGCGGAGACGCTGCGCGGCGGGCTATCGCTCGCGTCGAGCGGCTTCGGTTACTGGAGCCATGACATCGGCGGCTTCGAGGGCACCCCAGACCCGGCCGTCTTCAAGCGCTGGGTCGCGTTTGGCCTGTTATCTAGCCATTCGCGCCTCCATGGCTCCGACAGCTACCGCGTGCCGTGGGCCTTTGACGACGAGGCGGTGGCCATCACCGCCAAGTTCGCGCAACTCAAGAACACGCTCATGCCATACCTTTACGCGGCGAGCACGGTTGCCGCGGCTACGGGCGTCTCCGTCGCCAGGCCGATGTACTTCGAGTTCCCTGGAGACCCCGCCGTTGCATATCTGGACCGCCAATACATGCTCGGATCCGACCTGCTGGTCGCGCCCGTCATGTCGGCGCAAGGGGAGGTCGAGTTCTACCTGCCCGCCGGCACGTGGACCAACTTCTGGACTGGCGAGACTGTGGCGGGCAGTGCGTGGCGTCGCGAGGCTCACGGCTTCGACACCGTCCCTCTCTATGTGCGCGAGGGCGCCGCGATCGCCATCGGGGCTCATGGCGACCGGCCAGATTACGACTACCTCGACGGACTCACCATCCGC
This sequence comes from Demequina sp., assembly GCA_043733605.1. Lineage (GTDB taxonomy): Bacteria > Actinomycetota > Actinomycetes > Actinomycetales > Demequinaceae > Demequina. The sequence continues at coordinate 1,630 of JAYTGI010000396.1, forward strand.
CTCTATGGCGCGCCATCCGAACTGGACGTCACCATGCCGGTGGTCCAGGCGGACGGCAGCGCCCTCACCATCCGGGTCACCGGATCTGTCGACGCGCCGGTCGTCGACCGCCTGGGAGTGACAGTGCAGGTCATCTCCCGCGCTTAGCAGTCGGGTCCCGTGGGTTACTCCCTTTCCCTACGGGGCCCGGCGGGCCAGACAACACGAGGCCCCCTCCCAGCGTGATGCCGGGAGGGGGCCTCGTGTGTTCGGCAGCGCTTAACCCTTGGTCAGGGGGCCAAGCGTCGTGTCGTTCGCGTAGACCTCAGCAGCGTTCGCCTTGGTCACGATCTTCGGGTCGAGCAGGAACGCGGGCACAATCTTCACGCCGTTGTCGTACTGCTTGGTGTCGTTGATCGGGATTTCGCCACACTTCTGGAGCTCGACGATCGAGGCGATCGTCTGGGCAACCAGCTCGCGGGTGTCCTTGTAGATGGTCGAGTACTGCACGCCAGCCATGATCGACTTGACCGACTCAACTTCCGAGTCCTGACCGGTGATGACAGGGGTGTCCTTGGCAGCCTGGTCAACCGCGACGAGCGCGGCGCGTGCCAGGGTGTCGTTCGGCGACAGGATGCCGTCGAGCTTCACATCGCCGGCGTAGAAGCCAGAGAGAACTGTGTCCATGCGCTTCTGCGCGTTCTCCGCCTTCCAGCCCTGCGTGGCGACCTGCTCGAACGTGGTCTGACCGGAGACAACCGTGAGCGTCTTGTCGTCGATCTTCGGCTGCAGGATGCTCATGGCACCGTTGAAGAACGGCATGGCGTTCGCGTCGTCAGAAGAACCAGCAATCAGTTCGATGTTGTAAGGACCTTCGCCCTTCAGTTCCTTGAGGCCCTGCAGCAGCGCGGTGCCCTGGAGCACGCCAACCTTGAAGTTGTCGAACGCGATGTAAGCGTCGACAGCCTCGGTGTTCTTCACCAGGCGGTCGTAGGCGATGATCGTGGCGCCGGTGGCCTTGGCGGCCTCCAACTGGGTGCCGAGCTGTGAACCGTCAATTGCGCCGACGACGATGACCTTGGCCTTCGCCTCAACCATGGCGTCGATCTGGTTCTGCTGCTCGGTCACGCCGCTGTTTCCGAACTGAACGATCGGCTTGAAGCCTGCCGCGGTCAGTCCGTCGTTGAACAGCTGCTCTGCGAGCACCCAGTTCTCCGAGGTCTTCTGCGGAAGCGAGACACCAATGGTCGAACCTTCGGGAATACACAACTCCGTGCCAGCGGCCGCCGTGTTGGAGTTGCTTGCCGCAGGGGTGGTTTCGGTTCGATCCGATGAACAAGCGGACAGCGCGAGAGCGCTCGCCGCCGCAAATGCAATGAGCCCTGGAAGGGTCTTGCGCATAATGTCCTACCTTCTGTCTTTCGCATCCGGCGTTGGATGCTGTGCGTGGACAGCGGCGGTCGTCGGGTCTGCGCCGACTCCTGCCACTGCTGCGGTCCGTGGATCGACATTGGGAGGCGTCTCAGCCGCGCCGTCCACGGAATCTTTGGAAATGGGGCGGGCCCGCAAGAGCAGTCCGATGATCGACGGGCGGCCCTGCTGCTTGTTGTAAACGTCGAATGCGACGGCGACCAGCAGCACGAGTCCCTTGATGATCTGTGTGCGGTCGGATCCAACTCCCATGAGTTGAAGTCCGTTGTTGAGCGTGGCCATCACGAAGCCACCGATGATCGAGCCGGTCACTGTGCCGATGCCGCCTGACACGGCGGCACCACCAATGAACACTGCGGCGATGGCGTCGAGCTCCCAGTTGGTTCCGTCAAACGGTCCCGACGAGGTGGATCGACCGATGAACACCATGCCTGCAACTGCCGAGAGGATCGACATGTTCATCATCACGAAGAAGTAGGTGCGCTTGGTCGAGACTCCTGAAAGCGACGCGGCAATCCGGTTGCCACCCACCGCGAAGATGTGGCGACCGATCACAGTGCGCTGTGTGAGCACGTGATAGAAGATCACGAGCGCCGCGAGCAGCACTCCAGGCACGGGGAAGGACGTGCCGACGCGCCCCGATCCATAGAGAAATGTGACGTACCCGATTACGACAATCAGCACACCAGAGCGGATGGACGCGATGGCGATACTCGCGGGCTGCATTCCGATGCGAAGCGCCTTCTTGCGCAGCTTCCACTCGTGCCACACGACATAGAAGGCCGCGAGGATGCCAAGCAGGAGCGTCGAGTTGTTGAGGCCAGTCGCAGGGCCCCATTCCCACAGGTATCCAGCACCGATTGTCTTGAACTGGTCAGGCACAGGGATCGCATTCGAGTGCCCAATAAACTGATTGACGCCTCGGAAGAGCATCATGCCTGCCAGGGTCGTGATGAAGCCTGGGACCCCGACGTACGCCACCCACCACCCATTCCACGCGCCGATGGCGGCTCCTACTGCGAGGCCGAGCAGGATGCCTGCCCACCAGGGGATGCCCCAGTCACGCATGGCCAGTGCCACCACGATGCCGACGACGGCGGCGACGGAACCTACCGAGAGGTCAATGTGGCCGATCACGATCACCATGACCATGCCGATCGCGAGGATCAGCACGTAGGAGTTGCCGTTGATGAGGTTCACCATGTTGGTGGGCGTCAGCACCTTGCCATTGGTCATGATCTGGAAGTACACGATGAGCGCGAGCAGGGCACCCATCATGGAGAACTGCCGCACGTCTCCGCCGAACAGGCTCTTAAAGGATTTCATCATTGAGTTTCCTTCTGGGGATCTGGGGTGGTCAGGCAACGTTGGCTGTTGTGGTCGTCATGAGGCGCATGAGGCCTTCTTGGTCGGCGTCTTCGCGATCGACCACTCCGGAGATGCGGCCCTCGCAGACCGTGTAAATGCGATCGCAGAGGCCGATGACTTCGGGAAGTTCTGACGAGATCAAAATGACACCCTTACCCGCGTCCGCCAGGCGCTGGATGAGGCCGTAGATCTCGTACTTTGCGCCCACGTCGATTCCACGCGTCGGCTCATCGAGGATCAGCAACTCCGGCTCGGTGAACATCCACTTGCCGATCACCACCTTTTGCTGGTTGCCGCCCGACAACTTGGCCACGCCCTCGTTGACTGAGGGTGTCTTGATGCGCAGGGATGTGCGGTATGCCTCTGCCGCAGCAAACTCCTCATCCTCGTCGATCATCGACATGTGGCTGATCTTGTGCAAACCTGCAGAGACGATGGTTTTGCGGATGGTGTCGAGCATGTTCATGCCGAGCGTCTTGCGGTCCTCGGGCACGTAGGCAAGGCGGTGGGAGATGGCCGACTGGACCGTGGGGATGTTGACTTCCTTGCCGTCCAGAAAGATCTTCCCCGCGCGATAGATGCCGTAGGAGCGCCCGAACACGGAGCGGGCGAGCTCGGTCCGGCCTGCTCCCATCACGCCGGCGAAGCCGACGATCTCGCCGCGCCTGACAAAGAAGCTTGAGTTCTTGCACATCAGGCGTCCAGGAACCATCGGATCCTCGACGGTCCAACCCCGCACCTCGAAGAAGGTTTCGCCGATGTTCGGGGTGTGGTCAGGGAACCGCGACTCGAGCGATCGCCCCACCATTCCACGAATGATCCGGTCTTCGTCAAGGGGGCCGTCCTCAACATTGAGCGTCTCGACCCTGACCCCGTCGCGAATGATCGTCACCGCATCGGCGATCTCGGCGATCTCATTGAGCTTGTGGCTGATCATGATCGATGTCAGGCCGCGCTCCTTGAGGCCACGCAAGAGGGTCAGCAGGTTGGCCGAGTCCTCTTCGTTGAGAGCCGACGTTGGCTCGTCGAGGATGAGCAGCCGCACGTCCTTGGACAGGGCCTTCGCGATCTCGACGAGCTGCTGCTGTCCCACACCCAAGGCCTTAATCTGGGTATTGGGGTCAATCTCGAGTCCTACGCGAGCAAGGAGTTCCAGCGTCTTAATATGGGCGCCGTCCCAGTCGATGAAGGCGCCGCGCACTACCTCGTTGCCCAGGAAGATGTTCTCTTTGACGGAGAGCTCCGGGATGAGTGCGAGCTCTTGGTGGATGATCACGATGCCCGCGTGCTCGGAGGCCTTGAGGTCCTTGAACTCGACCGGCTGGCCCTCGAGGATGATCTCGCCCTGGTATGTGCCGTGCGGGTAGACACCCGAGAGCACCTTCATGAGCGTGGATTTGCCCGCGCCGTTTTCGCCGCAGATTGCGTGGATCTCGCCACGCTTCACGGCAATTGACACGTCGTCGAGCGCCTTCACACCTGGAAATTCCATGGTGATGCCACGCATCTCGAGTGTCACGTGCGTCATCGCCACGTCGTCTCCCAACGCCTCGTCGAGCTCGGAGTGAATACTCGAAGGTCTTGTACCGGTTCGAACGCTAAACCCGCCGGATATTGGCGTCAAGCCTCGAACCCAACCGTAATCATTTCGTTACGAAGCCCGAACCGATGAGTGCGCGACCGGGGAGGCACCTAGAACTGGTTTCTTTGCATAAACCCACGGACCCGTGTTCCGCCGTTGCTACGCAGCAACCCGCCCGGCATGGGTCCGGAGCCCGAATCCAAGGGGACATTGGTCCAATGTTGTCTTTGACTCTCGAACTCAATGCGCGCCGAAGCGAACGGCCTCAGGTACTCTCTTCCTGTGGCGGGACAGGTCATGTCTTCGGGTTCGCAGTCGGCACTGCGTGAGGCAAACAGCGCCCGCTTGCTGACGGCCGTGCGCCGATTCGGCGGCGTTACCCAGGTAGAACTCGCCGAAGCGACCGGGCTATCGCCCGCGACGGTGTCGACCATCGTGAAGAATCTTTTGGCGGCGGGAACCGTCGAGACGCGCACCACCACGCGCAGCGGCCGCCGGGCCCAGATGGTGACCTTGGCACACAAGTCGGGCCTGCTGGTGGGAGTGCACATCGGAATGCGCGCACTCGAGATCGCTGTCGCAGACTCCGGCTTCAACGTCCTGGCAAAACAGACGCTGCCCCTGCCGTCGGATCACAGGCTAGACACCACTCTCGACCGCACCGCCCTACTGGCCGTCGAGCTCGTCGAGGGTCTGGGCTCGACCACGGCGGAGATCCTCGGAATCGGCATCGGGGTTCCAGCACCGATCGACCCCAGGGCCGGCACGATCCGCGACCAGGGCCTGATGAAAGGTTGGGGCAATGTCCCCATCGCGGACGTGGTCAGCGCCCGACTGCGCACGCCCGTGGCGGTCGACAACGACTGCAACATGGCCGCGCTGGGCGAGGCTCGCTTTGGCGCGGCGAGAGGCTATCGCGACGTGCTGTACGTCCACTCCTCATACGGCACGGGTGCGGGGCTGATCGTCGGAGGTGAACTCCACCGCGGGCCCAGGGGAACGGCTGGCGAGATCGGCCACGTGCTCATGGACCCGCAGGGACCCATCTGCCGCTGCGGAAGCAGGGGATGCCTCGACACCCTGGTGGGGGTGCAGGCGCTCATCGACTCGCTGCGCATCAGTCAGGGGCCGCTGTCGTTGAGCGACCTGCTCGAAAGGGCCTCCGCAGGCGACCCTGGTTGCCGACAGGTCATCGCCGACGCGGGCGCGGCCATCGGCGTCGCGGTGGCCAACCTGGCGGTGGTGCTCAATCCGGAGATCGTCATCGTCGGCGGCGAACTCGCGCAGGCGGAGGACGTCTTCCTGGAGCCCATCCGTGGCGCCATCAACCGCCGGGTCCTCATTTCGAGGGACGATGCGCTCGAAGTGCGTCGCGGAGAACTTCACTCGCTCGCGGCCGTCCAAGGAGCACTTGCGTACGCGGCCGACCTCGCCCACGTGACAGGGGTCCAATGACGAAACACACACACGTGGCACGACCGCAAGAAAGGAGAAGACCATGACCGCACCACCGCTGTTGCGCATGGAGCACGTCTCCAAATCCTTCGGAGCCGTTCAGGCCCTGATCGATGTCGACTTCCAGGTCAGGCACCACGAGATTGTCGCGCTTGTAGGTGACAACGCCGCGGGAAAGTCCACACTCGCGCGCGTCATCGCAGGAGTGCACCAACCCGATTCGGGCACTATCTGGCTCAATGGTGAAGCGGTGACGCTCCCGCGGACGGCGGTGGCACAGTCGTACGGCATCGCGACCGTCTTTCAGGGGCTCGCGCTCGCGGAAAATCTTGACGTCACCGCGAACATCTTCCTTGGCCGCGAGATCCGCGAGCACGGGCTCCTCGCCGAGGAACACATGGAGACGTTGGCGCGCGGCTACCTCGAACGCCTGAACGCGCGCATCCCATCGCCGCGCACCCCCGTATCTCACCTGTCAGCCGGCCAGCGTCAATGCGTCGCGATCGCGCGCACCCTGGTCGGCGAACCGCAACTCATTGTTCTCGACGAGCCCACCGCATCCTTGTCCGTCGCGCAGACCGCGGAGGTGCTTACCCATATCCAGAGCCTCAGGTCCCTGGGCCTCGGCGTCGTGCTGATCAGCCACAACCTCACCGATGTGAGGGCGGTCGCCGATCGCATCGACGTGCTCAGGCACGGGCGGCTCAATGGGTCCTTCACCGCACCTCACGACGAATACGAGGGGATCATCGCCGCGATCACGGGGGCCACGACCGTTCGTCACTGACGCCGGACGGCAGGCGAGAGGCACGGCAGGCGAGCGGCGGTGCCCGACTCACCGTCGCCATCACTGACGTTGTCGGCACCAGCCCTCACCTTCGTGGCGTGTCTGGCGCCACGGCTCGCGCCCTTGGCCCCAGTACACCCCGCTACCCTGTGGGCATGACCGACGCACTGTCCCCCGCAGCCCAGTCCCCCGCAGCCCAGTCCCCCGCCCCTCCTGCGCTCCGTCCCGACACCCTCGCCGTGCGCGCCGGGCTGCACCGCACTCAGTTCGATGAGATGTCGGAGGCGCTGTTCCTCACACAGGGCTACGTCTACCCGAATGCGGCCAACGCCGAGGCGGCCTTCGCGGGCGAGATCGACAGGTACCAATACAGCCGTTACGGCAACCCCACGGTGACCACTTTCGAAGAGCGCCTGGCGGCGATTGAGGGTGCGGAGGCGTGTTTCGCGACGGCCACAGGGATGGCCGCGGTCTTCGTGTCCCTCGCGTCGATCCTCAAGCAGGGCTCGCGGTTGGTCGCTGGGCGCGCGTTGTTCGGGTCATCGCTCACCGTCTTTGACGACTACTTCTCCAACTGGGGCATCGTGGTCGACTACGTCGACGCTCAC
>JAYTGI010000397.1:0-8791 GCA_043733605.1 Demequina sp.
TTCGGGACTTTCGGTCATGACGACAGTCTCTCTCCGCCAGTGCCTTCAGGAGAAATCGGCGGCCGCATCCGCCGCCACGATCGCGGCCAATCCGCTCAGTCCCGCCGCGGATCCCACGAGGTAAACCCCCTCCATCGGCTGTGTGGAGGCGACCGACGCGGGGCTCGCATCGGGCCACTCGCTCGAGACCATGCCGGCCACGTCGGCGTCTGCCAGGTTCACGCCGAGCAACAGGGAGGCGTCCGCCACCGCATGGCCAGTGACATCCTCACCAGGGGTCACCGCATAGGACAGCCTGAGCACGTGGCGACCGGGAGGCAGCATCGCCGCAAGCCACGGCCATTTGGCGCTTGCGTGCGTAAGGGCCTTGGCGCGGGTCACCCCTGGCCGCACCAGCACGCCCGTGCCCCGCGGCACCGCGTCGAGCGCGGGCGCGTCGACCACCATGACGACGATGGCCACGAGGCGCGCCTGCTCGAGCGCGTCGTCGAGGAGGGGCGGCTCACGGAGGAGGGGCGCCGCCTCGTGGCGAGGCACCGCCACCACGACGCCGTCGGCTTCAAGCGCCCCATTGCTCGTGGACAGTCGCCACCCGACGCCGTCGGCGGAGCGCTCGAGCCCTCTCACTTCCACACCGATGCGCAGCACCGCGCCCAGACGCTCTGCGTCGGCGGCCACCGCTTGCGCCAGCGTGTACACGCCGCCGACGAGCCCCCGAACGGCTGAGCCGGGCGTGCCCAAGGAGCGCCTACTCCTGGCCGCGCGGATGAGCCCGCCTCGCACGCGCACGTCCGCGGCGAGACCCGGAGCGATCGCGTCGAGCCGCAAGTCATCGAGCGGCCGCGAATACACGCCGGACATCACCGGCGCGAGCAGGCGATCGGCGGCTCGCCTCCCCAACCGGGTTGTGGCGATCGAGCCCACTGTAGCGTCGTCGTCGATGCTCCGAGTGGGCAGTACGAGATCCGCGCACGCGCGCACTGCGCCCCACCAACCGAGCACGCTCCGCACATCGGGCGCGAGAGGTCGAAGGGGAATCCCGAGCCAACCTGTAGCGGGCAGCGGGTACGCGCGTCCGGGAGAGATGACCCACGCAGGGGATGTTGAGGGCTCGGCGACGCGATCGCCAAGTCCAAGTTCGTCGCACAGCCGCTGAACAACGGCACCCCTGGTAGCAAACGACTCGGCCCCGGCATCGAGAGTGAGACCCGCGACCTCAATGTGGCTCACCCGGCCGCCAAGCGAGTCACCACGTTCGAGCAGGGTGACAGCGTGGCCCGCCCCGGCGAGCCTGCGAGCGGCCAACAGACCCGCGATGCCACCGCCGATGACAACCCACGTGCGGCCAGTGCTAGATGTCATGAACCAAATCCACGATGCGAGTCAACACGTCGGGATCGGTGTCTGGCGGCACTCCGTGACCGAGGTTGACCACGTGGGCGGGCGCGGCTAGGCCCCTGCACACAACGTCGCGCACGTGCGCCTCGATCGCCTCCCACGGAGCACCGAGGACGGCGGGGTCGATGTTGCCCTGCAGCGGCACGCCCGGAAGGCGCCTCGCCGCCTCGTCCAGGGGCACGGTGACGTCGATCCCCATCGCCGTCGCCCCCGCCTCCTTCATGTCCTCAAGCAGGTGTCCCGTATGGGTGCCGAAGTGAATGCGGGGCACATCGAGATCGCTCACGTGCGAGAACGCTCGCGAGGAAGCGGGCGCGCAGTGTGCCACGTAGCGATCCAGGGGAAGAGACCCCGCCCAAGAGTCAAACAGCTGGACGGCGCTCGCCCCCGCGAGAACCTGCGCCCTAAGAAATAGCCCCGCCGCGTCGGCGGCCCAGTTCATGAGCGCCTCCCAGGTCCGAGGGTCCGCGATCATGAGGCGCCTCGCCTCCAGGTGGTCGCGCGAGGGGCCGCCTTCAACCATGTACGCCGCGAGCGTGAACGGCGCACCCGCGAAACCGATGAGGGGCACGTCGCCGAGCAATCCCAGCGATGCGGAGACCGCTTGTCTCACGACATCAAGCGAGCGGTCAAAACCCCCGCGGTCCGCGGCGGCACCCAGCGAAGGCAGCGCAGCGACGTCGGCGGCCGTTCGCACGGGCGACGCAAAAACAGGGCCGACGCCCGGCTTGATCGTGACATCGACCCCCGCGAGGAGCAGGGGGACGACGATGTCGCTGAAGAGAATGCCAGCATCTACTCCATGGCGACGCACGGGCTGAGCCGTAATCTCGGCAACGAGGGCGGGGTCGAGGCACGCCTCGAGCATCGTGGTGCCCTTGCGTGCCTCGCGATATTCGGGCAGCGACCTGCCCGCTTGGCGCATGAACCACACAGGTGTGCGCTCGGGGCGGTCACCCCGCAAAGCGCGCAACAAGGGTGACGCCGATGCGCTTCCGGCTACGAGCGGATGATCTACGGGGAGAACCATGCATTGATTCTCTCTCACTCCCGGACGTGCAAGACTTGGCACATGGCATTGCTGTCCCTCGTGGCGAGCCACCACAACAAAGACCTGAACACCCTGGAGCAACTGAGCGTTGGCTCTGACCGCCTGGGGAACTCTGTCATTGGCTCCACAGTGACCGGTGCCGTGGTCCTACCCACGTGCAACCGCTTCGAGTTGTACCTCGATGTGACAGACGCAGCCGCGGCGCGCGCGCAGGTGGTCTCCGCCCTGTCTTCCATGACGTCTCTCGATGCGAATGCCATCGACTCAGCACTTTTGGCCTATGAGGGCGACGACGCCGTGGAACACCTCATGTCGGTGGCCTCTGGGCTCGAATCGATGGTGGTGGGCGAACGCGAAATCTCGGGTCAGGTGCGCCGCGCCCACATCGACGCGCGTGAGGCTGGCCACTTGTCGCCCGCGCTGGATCGCCTCTTCCAATCGGCGCTGCGCACGTCGCGCGTTGTTGCATCGTCCACGGGCCTTGGAACCTCCGGCCGCTCCGTCATGTCCGTCGCCTTCGACCTCGCCGACGCCACTGTCACATGGCGCGGAGCCAGCGCACTCGTAGTGGGCACCGGCGCTCTCGCAGACAAGGGGATCGGAGTGTTGCGCGGTCGGGGTGCGCGCGTCACAGGCGTGTACTCGCCCTCCGGGCGCGGGGGCGAAACCGCGGAACGCCACGGCCTTCCGGTGGTGTCAGCCGAGGGTCTAGTGAGGGCGCTCGAAGCGGCGGACGTGGTGCTCGCTTGCTCCGGCGGCGAATCGATCGTGCTGACACCCTCCCTGGTCGCTCAGGCGATGAGTTCGCGCGGACACTCGCTGACGCTCATCGACTTGGCGCTTCATCGCGACGTTGCCGCGGGAGTGGAGTTGCTGCGTAACGTCAATGTGGTGCGGTTGGAGGACGTGAAGTCCCACGCTCCCGGAGAGTCGGTAGCGGCACTCGAAACCGCCAGAGCGATCGTCGCCCACGCCGTTGCCCGCTTCTCGACCGGTGAATCGGGTCGCTCGGTCGACCCCGCCATCGTTGCCTTGCGCGAGCACGTGTTTGGCCTGCTTGAACGGGAGGTGGCGCGAGTGAGGCCCGGCCCAGGCACCGACGCGTCAACATACGCTCAGGCGGCCGCGACCGAGGCCGCGCTGCGGCACTTTGCCAAGGCGCTGCTCCACACTCCTACCGTGCGAGCCAAGGAGATGGCGGAGTCGGGTCACAGCGATGAATACCTGAGTGCGCTCAACACCCTCTACGGGCTCGACGTTGCCGTTCCCGACGACTGCTGCCCCGCCGGGGAGATCGACGCCCTCAGCGAGTGACGCCCTGGAGGTCCAGTCCCTAGAGGTCCAGGCGCTCCAGCATGTCCGTAACGAGCGCGGCGACCGCGGAGCGCTCGGAACGCTCCAAGGTGACGTGCGCGAACAACGGGTGGCCCTTGAGCGCCTCGATCACGGCAGCCACGCCATCGTGCCTGCCGACGCGTAGGTTGTCGCGCTGTGCCACGTCGTGGGTGAGGATCACGCGCGAACCACTGCCGATGCGGCTCAGCATCGTCAAGAGCACGTTCCGCTCGAGGCTTTGCGCCTCGTCCACGATGACGAAGGCGTCGTGGAGCGAGCGTCCGCGAATGTGCGTGAGGGGCAAAACCTCGAGCAGTCCGCGAGCCATGACCTCCTCAACCACCTGGCTCGAGACCACGGAACCCAAGGTGTCAAAAACCGCCTGGGCCCAGGGGTTCATCTTTTCGGACTCGGAACCGGGCAGGTAGCCGAGGTCCTGGCCACCGACCGCGTACAGCGGGCGGAAGACCATGATCTTCTTGTGCTGGCGGCGCTCGAGGACGGCCTCGAGCCCAGCGCAGAGGGCCAGGGCGCTCTTGCCCGTTCCGGCACGGCCTCCCATCGAGACGATGCCGATCGACTCGTCGAGAAGCAGGTCAAGGGCGATGCGCTGCTCAGCCGAGCGGCCGCGCAGGCCAAACGCTTCGAGATCGCCGCGCACCAGGCGAATGGCTCCGGCGTCCGAGACGCGCCCGAGCGCCGAGCCGCGCGGGGAGTGAATAACCAGCCCTGTATGAATGGGAAGCGACGCAAGATCCTCGCCACAATCGCTTGCCGCCGATGCGGCGATCAATTCGTTGTCCCACAGCCGGGACATTTGCTCGTCGGCCAAGTGAATCTCGCGCATGCCCGTCCATCCGGATTCGACGGCAAGCTCCGCGCGGTACTCCTCCGCTTCGATGCCGAGAGCGGATGCCTTCACGCGCATCGGCAGGTCCTTGGAGACCACCGTGACCGCATGGCCCTCAGCGCGCAGGTTGGCCGCGACGGCAAGGATGCGGGTATCGTTGTCCCCCAAGCGGAAGCCGCTGGGGAGCACATCCTGGTCCGTGTGGTTCAGTTCGACGCGAAGCGTTCCGCCCACCTCGTTGGCGGGGATGGCCTGGGAGAGCGTGCCGTACTGAACCCGCAGGTCATCGAGCGCGCGCAACGCGGAGCGGGCGAAATAGCCGAGTTCCGGGTGATGGCGCTTGGCCTCGAGCTCGGTCACCACCACCACAGGGAGCACCACGGCATGCTCGGCGAATCGTTTGAGCGCCTGAGGATCCGAGAGGAGCACGGACGTGTCAAGCACGAAGGTGCGCACTGTGGTGTCGATCGCTGAGTCGGTGACGCTGAGGGGACGAGTGTCGGTCACGGATGCTCCAGGCGGTGTCAGGCCGTAGGGCATCCACCGCCCTACGGCGATGTGTCAGGTGGGTCCCTCTTGGGACCTCACGGTGTCTACCACGCTGTGGACGCTACGCCGACGGCTCCTGCGGTTGGGCGCAACACGCCGCCGTTCATCATGTCGAAATGAACGCCCCCGCGCCCGGGCGTGCCGCCCTGAGTACGGCGCTCAGCGTCCATGCCTCCGCTCGCGCTGCGCGTAGCTGCGCAGCGCTCTCAAGAAGTCAACCCTGCGAAAGTCCGGCCAATAGGCATCGCAAAAGTAGAACTCCGTGTGCGCGCTTTGCCACAACAAGAAGCCGCCGAGGCGCTGCTCGCCAGAAGTGCGGATCATGAGGTCAGGGTCCGGTTGCCCCTTGGTGTACAGATGCTCCGCGATGTCCTCCACGGTGAAACCCTCCGCCACTTGCTCGAGCGATTGGCCCTGAGCCACCCCTGCCAACAAGTATGCGCGCACGGCCGCGGCAATCTCGTGCCTACCGCCGTATCCGACAGCCACGTTGACGTGCAGCGCCGTGGCCTTAGACGTCAATTCGACCGCGGCATTGAGCCGCTCGCCCACCCATTCTGGAAGCAGCGATGCGTCGCCGACATGCTGGAGACGCCATCGGCCGTCGTGCGCGAGCTCTTCGACCGAGTCGCAGATGATTTCGAGGAGCGCTCCCAGCTCGATCTGGTCCCTTTCGAGGTTGTCCGTCGACAGCATCCACAGGGTGACCACCTGGACGCCACTGTCTTGCGACCACTCGAGAACCTCGGTGATCTTGTCGGCTCCCCTGCGGTGCCCATGGGCAGTAGTCGCACCGCTTTGCTTGGCCCAGCGACGGTTCCCATCAAGAATCACGCCGATGTGGCATGGCGCTGGTCCTCGAGCCTTGAGATCGCGCGCAAGCACGGTCTCGTAGGCGCGGTACAGCGCGCTACGCATCCCCATGTCGAACCTCCGAGGACGATGCTACGGCTCCAGCCGCCAACGCAAACCTACGGTATCGTAGGTACATGGACGATACAGCGGTCACCGCGGCCACGATCACCGCCCCCGCCGCGGACAATTTGCCAACAATTGGCAAGCCACTGCTGCGCGGTTGGCTCCACCTCGGAGCCGCGCCGCTGGTGCTCATTGCGGGCATGGTTCTCATGGTCTTTGCCCCCACGCTCGCGGGCAGGGTCTCGTCGGGCGTCTTCGCCCTCACGTCCGTCATGCTCTTTGGCACCTCCGCGGTCTATCACCGAGGGACATGGTCGCCCAAAGCACAGGCCGTGCTGCGGCGAATGGACCACGCCAACATCTTTCTCATCATTGCGGGAACGTATACGCCACTCGTAGTGATCCTGCTCGACGGCAAAACGCGGATTTTAGTGCTCGTGCTCGTGTGGGTCGGCGCCATTCTTGGAATGCTCTTTCGGATTCTGTGGCTCAACGCTCCGCGCTGGATGTACACGCCGCTCTACGTCGCAATGGGCTGGGTCGCCATCGGCTACATCAAGCCGTTTTACTACGCGGGAGGGCCCGCGGTCGTCTGGCTGATCGCCGCCGGAGGCGTCTGCTACACGGTGGGCGCCGTCATCTATGGCTTTAAGTGGCCAGGCCCCTCAGCGCGATACTTCGGCTTTCACGAGATCTTCCACTCACTCACCATCGCCGGTTTCACCTGCCACTACATCGCCGCGGCCATCGCGGTCTTCAACGCTCAACCCTGACACCGGGCGCTGCGGGCCAGAGGCGGCGGCATCGGCGCGACCGGCGGCCTCAAGTCGCACCTTGCGCAAGTGCTTGTTGAGCGAGCGGAACAACACGATGACCGCGACGGTCAAGAGAAAGGTCGCGACGAACGCGGCCCAGCCGGGGCCAATTTCGTAATATTTCGGATCCATAGCTCCTCCGGGACTATCCTGCCTCACGATGACCATTGACGTTTCCGCTGAAGACGAGGCCGATTCCAGGCCTCGGCTCTCTGCGCGCGCATGGTGGGCCGTGAGCGCGGGACTGGCGGTCCTGATCGCCCTGGCATCCTGGTGGGGTTGGGCCGTCTCTCATCAAGCGGTGCGATGGCAAGACGTCGGCTTCAGCATCGTCTCCCCCACGGAGGCCCGCGTCACATACGACGTCTTCCTCTACTCGGATACACCGGTGACCTGTCACCTGAGGGCGCTTAACACGCGTTATGCCGAGGTGGGAGTCACCACGCAGCACGTCGATCCTGCCGGGGGCAACGCTCAGCGCCTGACCGCAACGCTCGCCACAACCGAAGAGGCAACCACCGCGGTGGTGCACTTTTGCGAGGCGGATTCCTAAGCGAGTTTTGGTTGAGTGCCAGGGCGTTCGTTATCCTTAGGATTTCCACGGCAAAGGATGTGAAGCATGACGGACCAGACCTGGCTTACTCAGGAGGCCTTCGACCGCCTGCAGCAAGAGTACGAACACCTCACGGGCGAGGGCCGAACGGCCATCGCCAAGGAGATCGACGAGCGCCGCCAAGAGGGTGACCTCAAGGAAAATGGCGGCTATCACGCCGCGCGCGAGGAGCAGGGTAAGCAAGAGGCTCGCATCAAGCAGTTGCGCTTCTTGCTCGAAAGCGCCCACGTTGGCGAGCCATCTGCTGGCGATGGCACCGTCCAGTCAGGCTCCGTTGTTACCGCCACTGTCGGGGGCCGTGAGATGCGGTTCCTCGTGGGTTCTCGCGAGGTTGCCGGCGGCACCGACATCGACGTGTTCAGCGCTCAGTCGCCGTTGGGCGAGGCTCTCATTGGCAAGAAGGTGGGCGACGCCACGTCGTACAGCGCGCCTAACGGCAACGCGATCGCCGTGAGCATCCTCGCCGTGGATCCGTTTACGGGCTAGACCCCTTCAGGGGTGAGAACCCTTTCACCCCCTGTCAGCGCCTTTCGAGAAGAACGACGGCCTCGTAGTGTTCCGTGTGCGGGAACATGTCGAGCAGTCGACCCCTCGTCGGGACCATCGACGGCATCGCCTCCATGTCCTTCGCGAGCGTCACCGCGTTGCAGCTCGAGTAGACGACCCTCCTGGCGCCGCTCGACTGGATCCAGGCGGCAAGGTCCGCCCCTATGCCCCTGCGCGGCGGGTTGACGATCACGACGTCAGGGGCGGGCCTGCCCTGCACCCATGCGGCCGCATCGGCGGTTACAAAGGTGGCCTCAAGCGCACCAGGGTGCCCTGCATCGGCCATGTCCTGAGCGCTACGCCGCGCGGCGATCACGGCCTGTTCAGCGGACTCCACACCCACGACCGTCCTGCCCTCGCGCACGCAGTGGAGCGCGAAACCTCCCACTCCGCAATACAGATCCCACACAGTTGCCGATGCGCCCTCGTCGACCCACTCAGCGACCAGCGCGTACAGCCTGCGAGCGATGTCAGTATTGGTCTGGAGGAAGCTCTGCGGGCGAGCGTTCAATGCGACCCCGCCCATGTCCATGCGCAACGTGTCGAGCTCCGTCAGCACGATCTCTTGCCTGCCCTCGAGCGCCGCCTTGTGTTCGGGAAGGACGTTGAGGGTCACGACGACGAGGTGCGGAAGCCTGTCGAGCAGCCACTTCAGGTGCTTGCGCAAACGTGCGAGCGGTTCGGTCGAGCGCGCCACGAATCGCGCCATGAGTTCG
>JAYTGI010000398.1:0-8772 GCA_043733605.1 Demequina sp.
ATCGTCAGGACAGAGATCAGCGCCATGATTAGTGGCAGGAGCGCCAGGAAAGACCCGAACACCCACCCCAGAATGACCAGTGCGCCCAGCGCCCCGACCAGCAACTCGGCCAGCACGCTGGAGTTCGCAGTGGAGGCATTGCCCGAGGCGAGCGCGGCCAGGCTTGTGCCCTGCACGGTGGCACCAGGAATGGCAGTCTTCGCTGCGGCGGACACCTGATCAAGCGTCGCGGCTGGCAAGTCGTGACCCGCCTCGGACGGGTACACCAGCAGGATGGTGCTCTGCTCCCGGTTGCCAACCAGAGCCTGGTTGCCGGTCGAGGAGTAGGAGATCTCCCGAAGTCCCGGCGCGGCCTTTGCTATCTGGCCATCCAGGGCAAGGAGCTGCTCGGACACCCCGGGCGAATTGACCGTGGCACCACCCGGGAGGTCGATCACTACGACGCCGGGATTCGAGGTGACACCCCCGTACTGCTCAGCCATCCGCAAGTTGGCTGTGTAAGTAGCACCATTCGGACTGCCACCGGGGGACAGCCGTCCAGCGACCGAAGGCGCCAGCCACAGGCCCATGGCGGTGATCGCCAACCACACGAGCCCGACCGCCAGACGGTGCCGACCAACCCACATACTCAGTGCTTCCACAAGATCCTCCTTGGCCTAATCCTTCGATTTCAACCAGACCCTAGGCGGCCTCTGCTTTCAACTCCCTTACGCCCGCACGCGGCGGCGCTTCGTGTTATCGACCCATCGATCACAGCGATGACGCTGGTTTGACAGCACCTACATATGCCGCGGACCCCGCTCAGCGAATTTCCCCTGCGCCATCGGAACGACCCAACAATCCAAGGGACCGGTCGACGCCCGCCCAGAGCCGTTCCGCAGCACGCATTCAGTCGCTACACTCGCGGCACGACAAAAGTCTGAACTGAGACGAAGGTGGCGGGAGTCTCGGTCTGAATCGAGATCTCGGTGGGCTTCTTGGCAAGCTGCTCAAGTCGGCTTCCATGCTCCTCGCCCCCGACCACCAGGGAGAGTTCGGTCTCTTCGTCTTCTGGCTGCCGGAGAGTTACACGCAGGGGACGAATGTCGATGAATTCGTGGCGGCTGGAGGCGACTAAGGCCTGGACGGCATTGTCGCTCACAGCGTCAAGGCAAACCCCAGGGTGGGCACTGAGACGGTGGACCAGTTCGTCGCGATCGTTATCGCCAGCTGGCGGATGCCCGTGTCGCTGCGGCGACGCACCTGGCGTTGGCCATACGGTTGCTTGACCTGCATCAGACCCCTTTTTCCGCTGGGCGTGGTCTAGGCCCACTCCGCCAGACATCGCGCGGTAGCCTCGGCACGTGAGTTACACTTTCACCGCCGCGTTGTACCTATGGGAGGCGCGCATCGACTCGTGGGTGTTCGCGAGCCTGCCCGAGGACGTGGCCGACGAGATCGAGGACGCGGCTCCCGAGCCGCGCAGGGGATTCGGCGCCGTCAAGGTCGAGGTGACGGTGGGCTCCAGCACGTGGCGCACCTCGGTGTTCCCCTCGAAGCAGGACGCCACGTTCGTGCTCCCGGTCAAGAAGGCGATCCTCAAGGCCGAGTCGCTCGCGGTGGGCGATACGGTCAAGATCAGACTTCGCACCGTCTGACCGGCAACTACGATCCCAGCAGCAACTCAGCGATCACCGCGGGCAGCGCGTCAGCGACGTCCAGCGCGAGGATCGGCCCTCCCCCCGACGCGGCCTCCGCAGCGCGCGCGTGGACCCACGCCGCAGCCGCGCCAGCATCGGCCGCCGACAACCCGGCCGCGAGCAGGGCCCCGGCAATGCCGGCGAGGACGTCTCCCGCTCCTGCGGTGGCGAGCCATGCGGGCGCCTCCTCGAGCTCGACCACGCCGCCACCTGGCGCCGCAATGATGGTCCGAGAGCCCTTGAGCAACACCGTCGCGCGGGCCGTCTCCGCGAGGAGCCGCGCGTGGCCCGCCCTGTCGCGCTCCACATCGGCCAGGGCGACGTCGTGCCGAATCGCGGCGAGCGCGCGCACGAGCTCGCGCGAGTGTGGGGTGAGGAGCACGCGGTCGGGAGGCGTGTGCCTCGCGCCCGCGGCCCGCGACCGCACGCACGCCTCGAGCGCGCCCGCATCGGCCACAAGGGGAGTGCCTGACGCGATGGCCGCACCAATGACCGCGTCCTGACCGGGGTGGTCCGCGACGCCGCTGCCCACGATCCACGCCGTCGCGGACGGCAAGCGATCGGAGGCATCGGCAGGGTCGTGCACGACCACCTCGGGCCTGCGCGCCAGCACCAGGTCTTGAGCGCGACGCGGGCCAACGTAGCGGACCATGCCGATACCCGCTCGAGCGGCGCCGCACGCAACCAAGACGGCGGCCCCCGGATACGCCTCGGAACCAGCGACGATGCCGACGACGCCCCGCGAATACTTGTCATCCTGAGCCTGCGGGCGCGGCCACACCGCGGCCACCCAGGAGCGATCTATGGAATCCATGCCTCTAGCGTGGCACGAGCGACCGTGGCGGGCATCAGTGGACGGCCTTGAGGCGCGCCGCAACGTGAAAGAATGCGTCCATGGCCACGCGAGAAATCCGAGTGGTGGGCGACCCAGTGCTGCGCACCCCCTGCGAACCGATCACCGAGATCACCGAGAGTGTGCGCGCCTTGGTTGAGGACCTGCTCGAGACCGTCGACCACGACGGCAGGGCGGGCCTGGCCGCGAACCAGATTGGCGTGAGCCTCAGGGCCTTCTCGTGGAACATCGACGGCAACATCGGCTACGTGCTGAATCCCCAGATCGTCGAGGTCTCCTCGGAGCTTCAGGAGCTTGCGGACGAGGGTTGCCTGTCTGTGCCTGGTCTCTGGTTCTCCTGTGAGCGTCCGCTGTACGCGAAGGCGATCGGCACCGACCTCGACGGCAATCAGGTGGTAGTCGATGGCGAGGGGATTTGGGCCCGACTCGTCAACCACGAGGTCGACCATCTGGGAGGCAAGCTCTACATCGACCGCTTGGCGAAGGAAGAGCGGCGCAGGGCGATGAAGGAACTGCGCGCGCAGATCGAGGTTTAGATCGCCGGTCTAGAGCGATACCGTCCAGACCAACCGCGTCTAGAGCAAACCCGTCTAGCCGACGTCAACTCCCACGTCGGCAACCACGATGCGTCCCGCGGCTCGTGAAGCAGGCGCGGTCACCAGGCACCACGACGGAGCGGTGAACGCCACCGTCACGTTGGCCTTCACGTGCGTGCCAGTCACCTCTCCGCTATCCGCGTTGAGCCCGCTGGGTAGGTCCACCGCAACGATCACAGCGCTGGGCGGAATCAAGGCGACCAGATGATCGGCGGGGGCCCTCAAGCCTGCCGTGCCGCCCAGACCCGCGATCCCATCGATCACGAGGTCCGCTGTCTTGACCTCCGCATCGGCCGCACGCAGTCCAGACTCTGCGATCGCATTGAGGAGGACGCCTCGCGCAGCCCTAAATAGCTCTCTGCCGCGAGCGTGGGCCGATGTCGACACCTCCACGGCGGTGACATCGGCGCCGTCGTTTGCGAGTAGAGCGCCCGCGAGCAGCGCGTCCCCTCCGTTGCGGCCCGAGCCCGCGAGAATGACGATGTGTGTGTTGGGGACGAGTTGTCCAGCGGCAACGAGCTCTTCCCTCACGACCCTGGCAACGGCGCGTGCAGCGCGATCCATCAGCACGTCTTCGGGAGCGCGAGACAGCGCCACCAATTCGGCGTTTTTGATCTGGGCAACGGTCATGGGGGCAGGGAGAGCGGAGCTGGGCACGGGGACTTCGTTGTCGTCGGTCACGACTTCAGGGTGCCACGTTCGGGGATCGTCCGCTCGCTCGTTGTGCGTTCGACGGTGCGCGAGGCGTCCGACACGGGCAAGCGCGCCCACGCCACACCGCCGCGTGACTGGCGTTTTTGGCATTGCTGAGGCACGATGGTCATACACCCGGCACGCCGGACGCCTCGATAGGTCGTAGGGGAAGACGCACCTATCAGAAGGAGGGGTCATGGCCGCCATCACCCGTGGTGTTCTTTTTGTGCACTCAGCATCCCGAGCAATGTGTCCTCACGTGGAGTGGGCGGCACAATCCGTGCTTGGCTCGCGTGCCACTTTCGACTGGATCGACCAGCCGGCAGGCACCCACCTCTACCGCACCGAAGTGGCGTGGCAGGGGCAGCAGGGCACCGGTGCGCGGCTTGCTTCGGCGCTGCGTGGCTGGGAGCACTTGCGCTACGAGGTCACAGAGGATCCGTCCTTTGGATGCGACGGCGCGCGCTGGTCGCACACCCCCTCACTTGGCATCTTCCACGCCGTCACCGACGTCCACGGCAACATCCTGGTACCCGAGGACCGTATTCGCGCGGCGATCGAAGACGGCGGATCGATCACGGAAGTGAAGCGAGCCATGGACCTTGCCCTTGGCACGGCATGGGACGACGAGCTTGAGCCGTTCCGCTACGCGGGCCAAGGCGCCCCCGTGCGCTGGCTGCACCGCGTCGGCTA
This sequence comes from Demequina sp., assembly GCA_043733605.1. Classification (GTDB taxonomy): domain Bacteria; phylum Actinomycetota; class Actinomycetes; order Actinomycetales; family Demequinaceae; genus Demequina. The sequence goes on from JAYTGI010000398.1 coordinate 4,515, forward strand.
GGCCTGTCGTCGCAGAAGCGCGGTCATCGGCGTTTCGCTTGCGAGATTGGTTCGGAGCGTCCCAGTGGGGCGGGCACGCACGATCGAACGCGGTGCACCTGCCACGCACCGCATCGTGTGCTCAGTTGAGACGGTCCCTACGGGGTCGCGAACACCAGCGCGACGTTGTGACCACCGAATCCGAACGAGTTGTTGATGGCCGCGAGGTCGCCCGCGGCAGGCATCGCCCGCGGCGTATTGCGTACCAGGTCCACCTGCAGTTCGGGTTCGGGGCTGTCGACGTTGATCGTGGGCGGTGCAAGGCGGTCGCGCAGAGCGAGAATCGTAAAGAGCGACTCGAGCGCTCCGGCACCTCCCAGCAGGTGACCGGTCATTGACTTGGTCGCGCTCAGGAGCACGTTGTCACCGTGAGAACCCATGAGGCTGCGGATTCCGCGAGCCTCGACCATGTCACCGGCAAGCGTCGATGTCGCGTGAGCATTGACGTGCACGATGTCAGTGGGGGCGAGTCCGGCACGCTCAAGGGCGAGCCTCATGGCGCGTGTTTGTCCGGAACCCTCCGGGTCAGGGGCGGCAATGTGGTAGGCATCGGACGTCATGCCGAGGCCGACGACGCGTGCGTAGATGCGTGCGCCGCGCGCACGAGCGTGCTCCTCGGATTCGAGCACCAGGATGCCCGAGCCCTCCCCAAGAACGAATCCGTCCCTGCCGGTGTCGTATGGGCGCGAGGCGCGAGCCGGGTCATCATTTCGCTTGGAAAGCGCCTGCATCGCCGCAAAGGCAGAGATAGGCAGTGGGTGAATCGCCGCCTCCGTACCGCCGGCGACTACCACGTCGGCGCGACCGGACTCGATCATCTCGAAGGCCATGCCGATCGCTTCGGCGCCCGATGCGCACGCGGACACGGGGGCGTGGGCTCCCGCACGGGCGCCCACCTCCAGCTCGACGTAGGCGGCGGGGGAGTTGGGCATCAGCATGGGCACCGTCATGGGAAGGACGCGTGATGCGCCCTTCTCCTTGACGGTGTCCCATGCCGTAAGCAATGTCCACACCCCGCCGATTCCCGAAGACACCACGGCGCCAAGCCGCTCGGGGTCGACTTCAGGCGACCCGGCATCGGCCCATGCCTCGCGTGTGGCGACAATCGCCATTTGCGCGGAGGGGTCCATGCGCTTGGTCTCGGGACGGCTCAGCACCTGGTCCGTTGGCACGGCCAACTGGCCCGCAAAGTTCACAGGCATGCCGTACTTCTCGGCCCAGTCGTTTTCCAGTGTCCGCACGCCTGAACGTCCCGCAAGGGCACCTTCCCAGGTGCTAGGAACGTCCCCGCCGAGCGGTGACGTGGCGCCAAGGCCTGTGACAACGACTGCCATGGTGATCCTTAAGGGTTGAGGGAACGTGCGGACAGGCGGATGGCTAGGCCTGGGCCGTCGTGATGTACGAGACGGCGTCTCCAACGGTGACGAGGTTCTTGACCTCTTCGTCAGGGATTCGCACGTCGAACTTCTCTTCGGCAAGCGTCACGATGGTCATCATCGACAGCGAGTCGATGTCCAGGTCGTCCGTGAACGACTTGTCGAGCTGCACGTCGGCCGTGTCGACACCGGTTTCTTCGACCACGATTTCCGCGAGGCCTGCGAGGACCTCCTGCTGCGAGAGAGCCATCTGATTTTCTCCTTGGGTTATGTGATGCCGTTGTGGCACCGGGACTAAGCGCGAACGTCTACCGAGGGTAGCGCCGCATGGCCCACCACTAGGGCAGGACGATCACTTGCGCGGCGTACACGAGGCCCGCGCCAAATCCGATTTGCAGGGCAATATCGCCAGGCTTCACAGCGCCATCGCGATACAAACGCTCCGTTGCCAGGGGAATCGACGCGGCCGACGTGTTCCCGGAATCCACGATGTCACGGGCGACGGCAACGCTTGGGGGGAGGCCGATCTGCTTCACCATTTGGTCGATGATGCGCATGTTGGCCTGGTGAGGGATGAACGCATCGATGTCGTCGGGGGTGAGGCCCGCAGCCGCAATGGCTTTGAGCGCGATCGGCGCCATGTCGAACGCCGCCCACTTGAAGACGCTTGGGCCCTCTTGACGAAGGGTGGGGAAGGATGCCCCATCGCGCACCTCAGTCCACGAGTGATTCTGCCCAACGAGGCCGGCTCCTGCACCATCCGAGCCCCAAATCGTGGGGCCGATGCCTGCGGTCTGGGACGGCCCGATCACGACGGCGCCCGCGCCGTCGCCGAGCAAAAACGAGATGGACCTGTCGGTCGGGTCGATGTAGTCCGACATCTTTTCGGCGCCAACGACGAGGACGTAGGTGCTCTGGCCCGAACGCACCAAAGCGTCGGCCTGGCCGATGCCGTAGCAGTAGCCCGCGCACGCGGCCGAGATGTCGAAGGCCGCGGCAGGCGTTGCACCCAAGCGGTCGGCGAGCACGGGGGCGGCACCTGGGGTGATGTGCGGGAAGGTGATGGTCGACACGATCACGGTGTCGATCTGTGAGGGCTCGATCCCTGCGTTGGCTATCGCCTCACGCGCGGCGCGCTCGGCGAGGTCGATCATCTCGGTGCCCTCGGCCGCTCGGACCCGAGTCGCGATGCCTGTCATCTTGCGAATCCACTCGTCGGACGAGTCGATCGGGCCCACGATGTCGGCGTTGGGCACCACGTTCTCGCCCCTGGCGACGCCGAGGCCCATGACTCGCGAAAACTCGGGTCCTTTGGTAATGCTGATCGTGCCTGTCATGCCACGCTCCTTGAGAGCTCAAGGGCGGCCTCAAGGTCGTCCGGGGTCTTGAGCGCCACGGAGGGGACGCCCTTCATGGCGCGCTTGGCGAGCCCAGTGAGGACGCCTCCCGGCGCAAGTTCGATGATGCCGGTGACGCCCATGTGGAGCATCGTGTCCATGCACAAGTCCCAGCGCACGGGACGTGCGATTTGGGCGATGAGCCTCGCAACCACCTCGTCGCCTGTCGCGATCTCGCGCCCGTCGGCATTCGTGAGAATCGTGATGGAGGGGTTGTGGCGGATAACGGTCGATGCCGCGTTGGCAAGGACTGCGACGGCTGGGGCCATGAAACGCGTGTGGAACGCGCCTGCGACTTGCAGTTGGATGACCCGCGCGCGGGCGGGAGGGTTCGCCACGAGCTCGGCAATCGCGCCGGCGGTGCCTGCGGCAACCACCTGCCCGCCTCCGTTGATGTTTGCGGGCGTGAGGTCAAGCTTCACGAGTGCCTGGGCGACCTCCGCCTCGTCTCCGCCAAGAATCGCGGCCATCGACGTTGGCTCGGAGGCGGCCGCGGCCGCGGCCATTGCCACCCCACGCGCACGCACGAGGCGCACGGCGTCGGCGGGGGAGAGCACCCCCGCCACGGCAGCAGCGGAGAACTCGCCGACGGAGTGGCCTGCGACGACGCCAGGCGCGACGCGGTCGAGTGCAGCGCCCTGAAGCGCGGCGAAAGACGCGAGCGCGGTGGCGACGAGCAGAGGCTGTGCGATCGCCGTGTCCCTGATCGTGTCGGCGTCCGCCGTGGTGCCAAGAGCAATGAGATCAAGGCCGGAGGCGTTCGACGAGGCCTCAATGGAGGCGCGCACGGCGGCGAGCTCGAGCCATGGGGACAGCATTCCCTGACTCTGCGCGCCCTGGCCGGGACAGACGATGGCAAGCATGTGTCAAGACTGCCTTATGTGCGGCGGTCAACCGCGTGTGAGGGGTACCGACTTGGGGCGTCGATATTGGAGGAAACCTACAAAAGAGTGCGACCCGCGTCTCTCAAGCGACCCAGCGCGAACGCCGTCTCGAGCACGTGGGCGTCTCGAGTCGACAGCACATCCCAACCGGTGAGGTCTGATACCTTCTTGAGGCGATAGCGAACGGTGTTTGCGTGAACGAACATCGTACGTGCGGAGAGTTCAAGGGAGCGGCCACAATCGAGGAAGGTCGCGACCGTCTCTTGTAGAGAACCTCCAGCACGAACGATAGGGTCGTACGCGATGGCGATGAGGCGATCCCTCGCACCGGTGTCGCCAACGAGGACCCGTTCAGGGAGCAGGTCGTCCGCGAGCACTGGCCGGGGCGAGAGCGACCATGCGGGAGCGGCGACGACTCCTGCGAAGGCGGCTCGCGCGGAGCGCGCAACCTCGAGGAGGGTGACCGCTGGCGGACCGACGACCACGGGGCCTGGGCCAAAGCTCTCCATGATGTTCGACGCGAGTTCGCGCAAGTCTTGGTCCGAGCGGGCGATGACGATGA
>JAYTGI010000399.1:0-8739 GCA_043733605.1 Demequina sp.
GTCGGGCCAGCGATGGGTGCGGAACCATCAAGGGGAACCACCCACATTTGATACTGCTGACCGGTGGGAAGCTTTGGGGTGGACCCGGTCACGGCGACCCCCTCGGTTGGCGAGACGTAAGCGACCGCGTCGCCCAGCCCCAAGGGGACCTCGATCACGTCGGACGCGCCTCTGATGAGGTCCACATCGGATGCCACGACGTTGTCGCCAGCGCGCTGGAGGACGAGACCAAGAGACACGATCGCCAGCGCGGCCACGGCAGCCGCAGTGGCAAGCAGTCTCGGCGCGAAGCGCCGACGCGACTGTGCGGCAACGGTAGCGGGGCTCAAGCGCATAGGGGTGAACGCAGTGAGACCTGGGTCTTGTGGCGTCACCGCCAAGGCGGCGCCTATTCGGGCCGCCAGCCCAGCCGGGACGGGTGCCACCTCTTCCTCGGCACCGGGTTCCGCGAGCGCCTCAAGCACCACCGAGAGACTCGCCAGTTCGTCACGGCAAGCGTCGCAGCCAACGAGGTGAACCTCGAACTCGGCGGCTTCATCGTCCGAAAGGCCGCCTAGGGCGTACGCGCCCACAAGATCGTGCGCGTTTTCGTTCATGACTCCACCTCCTTCATAGCGGTCTTGAGGCGGCTCAGGCCGTCTCTGATACGGGTCTTGGCGGTGCCGAGCGGCACGCCCAAGTCTTGCGAAGCCTCAACCTGTGTGCGCCCGCGATAGTAGACGGCCTCGATGGCCTCTCGCTGACGCTCCGAAAGCACCTTCATGGCGCCGCGAACCCGCGCGGATTGCCACTGTGAGTAATCGATCTCGACGACCTCGTCTTGCGGTGGTGCGGGTTCTTGCACCATTGCGGTTTCAAGGTCCACCTGGTCTCGCTGACGCTGCTCGCGCCTCACGCGATCGACGGCGCGCCGGTGAGTGATCGTCAGTATCCAGGCCCTGGCGGTTCCGCGGCTTGGTTCAAAGGTGGCCGCCTTTCGCCACGCCTCGACAAGAGCGTCTTGAGCCACGTCCTCGGCAAGAGTCGGGTCCCGCACGATGCGCACTGCGAGCCTGTATACCTGCGGCATGACCGCCATGTAAACGGCCTCGTAGGCGTGGGTGGATCCGCGGCCCGCCTCGACCAGCAGTTCGTCGAGTAGTTGCGCCGCGTTGAGGCCGGGCGCAAATGGAGGCACTTGGGGCTGCGTGGGGGGCACGGCCCGCAAGTGGCGGCGGTTATCCAGGGTGGGTTCCCTTCTGTGTAGCACTGCCGTTGTCACGGGGTGTCCCCTATCCCATCATGTGGTGGACTACTTGCCAACTCTTTCCCAGCGACGCCGCGCCCTCATCGTCGCTGGTGCGGGCGCGGCGTCTATCTGTGTGTCCTCGTGGAGAGGTGTCACAAGAGACGTTCGCATGACCACGTCGCGCGGATTGGTTCCAACTGCACGATCGAGACGGGGCGAGAGTCGCGCACGTGGCGGGTGCCGCAGGCGGTTGAATTGGCAGGGCCCCGCGACGCCGACTACCCTTCGATGGCATGAGTCAAGCGCGAGTGAGACCCGACTTTCTGCGTTCCCTCGAGGAACTCGATACTTCCGCGGCGGCGGGCCTTCCGGTCGACGTCCGCGAGATGGTGCGATTGAGATGCTCGCACATCAACGGCTGCTCCTATTCCGTCCGATTGCACTCGGATGCGCTCGCCGCACTCGGGGCGCGCGTCGACCTTGTGAGCGCACTTGCGAGGCCGGTCAAGTTGATGCGAGAAGACCTCGTCACTCCCGCCCAAGCGGCGGCCTTACGCTTCGCTGAGATTCTCACGGACTATCCCCGTGGCCTCGAGATTGAGGCCAGGGACGAGGCCGGCAAGTTCTTCACCGCCAAGCAACTTGGAGCGCTCGTCGAGGTGGTGGCTGTGATCAACGCCTGGAACAGGATCACTCGCGGTTCTGAGTGAGCGACTATCAGGCGCTTCTGGGCACATATGGGCAATTTCATTGGCCGACGCGGGTCCCGATTCCGGGACCTGAGGTCACCCACCTGCCGCCGTTTGTGAGGCGCGTCTTCGGGCGTTTTAGGGCATTTTGACCCAGGCCCCGGGACCCTAAAAGGGACGTTGGTCCAGAGGTCCTAGATGCCCCCCTGGGTATATGCTCGCGGCAGGTGCTAGTCCGCACCAACTGATCAGCGAAGAAGGTGATCTGCCATGGCACGCGTCGTGGTTCTCGGGGCCGGTGTCTCCGGACATACTGCAGCCCTGTACCTCAAGAAGCGGCTGGGCAAGGCGCACGATGTTGTCGTCGTCTCCCCCAACAGCAAATACAACTGGATCCCGTCCAACATCTGGGTGGGCGTGGGCAGGATGACCACAGAGGACGTGGTCTTTTCTCTCGCCCCCATCTACAAGAAGGCGGGCATCGAGTTTGTCCAGGCAAAGGCGTTCGCGTTGTGGCCCGAAGGCGACGCCGACGACAGCCAACCTGCAGTCGAGGTCGAGTACACCTCGGCCGAAAAGGCGGGTCAGACGCAGAAGCTTCGCTACGACTATGTGGTGAACGCGACGGGACCCAAGCTCAACTTTGCGGCGACGCCTGGCCTCGGGCCGGACGGCGGCCACACGGTATCGGTCTGCACCCCGTCACATGCGACCGAGGCGAACTCCAAGCTCGACGACGTCATCAAGGCCGCCAAAGCGGGGAAGACCCAAAAGGTTGTCATCGGCGTGGGCCACGGCACGTGCACGTGTGAGGGCGCGGCCTTTGAGTACACGTTCAACGTGGACCACGAACTGCGCGCCGCAGGCGTACGCGACAAGGTCGAGCTCACGTACCTGACCAACGAAAACGAGCTTGGCGACTTTGGCGTGGGGGGCATGCAGTTCGAGCAGAACGGCTTCCGCACCACGAGCCAACTGTGGACCGAGTCGCTGTACCGCGAACGCGGAGTCAAGGCTGTGACCGGTGCCGCTGTGACGAGCATCGACGAGGGCGTCATCCACTACGACCAACTCGACGGCTCTCACAACGACATCGAATTCGACTTCGCCATGTTGCTGCCGCCGTTCCGCGGAGCTGACTGGAAGGCGTTCGACAAGGCCGGAGAGGACATCACCGGCACGGTCTTCGCGCCGAGCGGGTTCCTCAAGGTCGACGCCAACTACACGCCAAAGCCCTACGAGGAATGGACGGCCAAGGACTGGCCGAGGACCTACCAGAACCCGACGTACAAAAACGTCTTTGCCGTCGGCATTGCCTTCGCGCCGCCGCACCAGATCTCCAAGCCGCGAGCCACGCCTGAAGGGGTGGCGGTGGCTCCATCGCCGCCAAGGACGGGAATGCCGTCGGGCACGATGGGCAAGGTTGTCGCCTTCTCGATCGCCGACATGATTCTCAAGGGCGCGACCGAACCAACGCACAGCGCGTCGATGGCCGAGATGGCCGCGGCGTGTGTGGCATCGGCCGGTGCAGGAATGCGCACCGGAACGGCGGCCGCGATGACGATGAGCCCCGTGGTCCCCGATTGGGAGAAGTATCCGGAGACGGGCCGCAATCTCAAGGAGACGTTTGGCGAGATCGGCCTTGCCGGCCACTGGGTCAAGCGACTGCTTCACGCCCTGTTCATCTACAAGGCCAAGGTCAAGCCCGGCTGGACCTGGATCCCCGAGTAAGGAGGAGCGTCATGGACAACACCAACGAACGCATTGCGATGGCGCCCCTGCCTACCGAGGCCGAACTGAGGCGGCGCAAGAACCCCGTCGGACAGTTCTTCCGCTTCATGCGGATCAACTGGACGATGTGGCGGTTGGCGCGCAAGCACCACTAAGGAATCGCGGCGGGGCGCACACAGGGCAGCGCACCGAGCTGTGCTCCAAGGGAAAGGCTTCGAAGGGGCCGCAACGGTGCGGCCCCGTCGTCGTTCCCGGGGGCGCTTCTCCGCGACCGATGCGGCCTGGCTGCGCGCCGCGGCTTGGGCCGCAGCGTGGGCCACCGCGCCGTGGCGTGGGCCGAGGCGTCGCCGACCGCGGACGCCCCTTTCCGCCCGTCCGCTTGACGCGAGAGGTCCTTAGATCTTATTCTCTAGCGAGTCGATAGGAAATGCCTATCGAGTCGGAAGGAGATCGCATCATGAAGACGTCGAAGTGGGGATGGGCAGGTGTAGCCGTGGTTGCCGCGATGGGACTTGCCGCGTGCTCGTTCGGTGCGACGCCCGGTGCGACGCCCGATGCCACGCCCGATGCGACCGGGTCGGCGAAGGCCGCCGCCTCTCCAGGGGCCGAGCCTGTCACGCTCAACTTGGTGGGCTTCGCGGTGCCGAAGGCCGCCAACAACGCGATTGAAGCGCTGTGGGCCAAGACTCCCGAGGGCGCCGGCGTGACCTGGGTGGAGTCGTACGGTGCCTCGGGTGACCAAAGTCGCGCCGTGGAATCCGGACTCGCAGCCGACTACGTGCACTTCTCTCTCGAAGGGGATGTGACGCGCCTGGTCAAGGCAGGTTTGGTTGACGAGTCGTGGAATGCCGGGCCGACGGGCGGCATTGTCTCCTCGTCCGTGGTCGTGTTCGTGGTGCGCAAAGGCAACCCCGAGGGCATCGACAGTTGGGATGACCTTGTCAAGGACGGCGTCGAGATTGTCACACCGAACCCCGGATCGTCAGGCTCCGCGCGCTGGAACATTCTCGCGGGATGGGGAAGCGTGATCGCGGACGGCGGCAGCGAGCAGGATGCCATCGACTACACGACGCAGTTGTTCCAACACGTAGTCGCTCTTCCTGGCTCCGGAAGGGACGCCACGACGGCGTTCTTGGAAGGGACGGGCGATGTGTTGCTGTCCTACGAGAACGAGGCGATCCTGGCCAAGCAAGAGGGGGAAGACATCGACTATGTGCTTCCGGCCACCACGCTCCGCATCGATAACCCAGGCGCCGTTCTCAAGGACGCAAATCCGAAGGCGGCGCAGTGGCTTCAGTTCCTGTTCACGCCCCCGGCGCAAGCGCAGTTCGCCACGTTGGGGTTCCGTCCGGTGATCGAGGGTGTTGACGTGGGGGAGGTCGCGGGAGCCAATGACTCTTCCGATCCGTTCCCTGCCCCCACCACGCTGCTTACCATCAACGACGACTTTGGTGGCTGGTCGGCGGCAAACCCGAAGTTCTTCGATCCTGACAACGGCATCATCACCAAGATCCAAATCGACACGGGCAAGTCTTCGTGACAGTTGCGCCAGTGCGCAGCGCCCGCCGAGCCCTTCCGGGCAGGCGGGCGCTGCCGCGCACCACCCTCACCCGCGGCTCAGGGATATCCCTGGGCGTCGCCGTTCTGTGGTTCTCTCTCTTAGTGCTCATCCCGTTAGCGGCCGTCGTTGCGCACGCGGCCAACGGCGGTTGGGACGGGGCGCTGACCACGCTGTCGAATCCGCAAACGCTCGCGGCCATCCAGCTGACGCTCGCTCAGGCCGCAGTCGTCACCGTCGTGAACGTGGTCATGGGGACCCTGATCGCCTGGGTGCTCGTGAGAGACAACTTCCCTGGGAAGCGCGTGGTCGAGGTCGTGATCGACATCCCGTTCGCCCTCCCGACGATCGTGGCGGGCCTGGTGCTCTTAGGAACCTATGGTCCGCGAAGCCCAGTGGGTCTCGATGTCTCCAATACGCGGTCTGCCGTATTCCTGGCCTTCGCCTTTGTCACGCTTCCCTTCGTGGTCAGGGCGGTTCAGCCCGTGCTCGAGGAATTGGACCCCGAGATCGAGCAGGCCGCGCGGAGCCTGGGCGCGAGCGATACCCAGACGCTCGTGCGCATTGTTTTGCCGAGCCTCGTGCCCGCGATAGCAGCAGGCGCGGCTCTGTCTTTCGCGAGGGCCGTCTCGGAGTACGGCTCACTTGTCCTCATCTCGGGGAACCTGGCCTTGCGTACCGAGGTCACGAGCGTGCGCATCCTCACCTACATCGAGAACGGCCAAGTCGCGCAAGCGTCGGTGGTCGCCACCGTGCTCCTGGTGATCGCGTTCCTGGTGATCGGGACGCTCGACTACCTGCAGCGCAAGGTGACACGCCGTGGCTAGCCGGAGGAGGCGGTCACCTGTCCGCACCGGTGCGCGTCTGATCGCGCTCGCGTATCTTGCCCTGCTTGTTGTCTGGCCGGTAAGCCTCGTGTTTCGGAATACGTTCGCCGAGGGAGCGGCGCCCGTGGTCGACACCTTCACCGATCCCATCGTGCTTCACGCGTTGCGCCTGACCGCCTTGGTCTCCGCATGGTCGGTCGTGCTCAACGTCATCTTCGGTGTGACGATCTCGATCCTGCTTGTCCGCCACGAATTCCCAGGCAAGCGAGCGCTCAACGCGTTTGTCGACATTCCGCTGTCCGTGTCGCCAGTGGTTGTCGGCCTCGCGCTCGTGCTCGTCTACCGCCAAGACACGGGACTCTTCGGCAAACCCCTCGGCGCCTTGGGCATCGACGTGTTGTTCGCTACGCCCGCGCTCGTGCTCGCGACAACGTTTGTGGCGCTACCGCTCGTGATCCGTGAGATTGTGCCTGTGCTCCACGAGGTGGGCACTGATCAGGAACAGGCGGCGAGGAGCCTCGGTGCAAGCGGTCCACAGACCTTCTGGCGCATCACGATTCCCGCGATCCGGTGGGGACTTCTCTACGGCGTCGTCCTCAGTCTCGCGCGTTCGATCGGCGAGTTTGGCGCCGTCAAGGTGGTCTCTGGAAACCTCGCGGGCAAGACCCAGACGGCCACGCTCGTGGTCGAGGAGTTCTACTACGACTTCGACAAAGAGAGGGCCTTCGCGGTAGCGAGCGCACTCGCGCTTATTGCCATCGCCGCGATCGTCGCTGTGGGAGTGCTGCGCTCGCGCGCGGCGGTCAAGGAGGCCACGTCATGAGCATTGACATTCAGGGCGTGCGCAAGCAGTTCGGCTCATTCGTAGCGCTCGACGATGTCGACCTCACCATCCCCACCGGCAAGCTCACCGCGCTGCTTGGCCCTAGTGGAGGGGGGAAGTCGACGCTGCTGCGCATCATTGCGGGTCTCGAGGAGGCCGACGCGGGCCGGGTGCTGATCGAGGGTGTCGACGCGACCGCGCTGCCTGCCCAGAAACGCAACGTGGGATTCGTGTTCCAGCATTACGCGGCGTTTAAGCACATGACGGTTGCCAAGAACGTGGCATTCGGTCTGGAGATCAGGCATCGGCCCAAGGAGGAAGTTCGCGAGCGCGTGAACGAGCTGCTGAGCCTTGTGCACCTTGAGCAATTCGCGCATCGCTTGCCTTCGCAGTTGTCGGGCGGCCAGCGCCAGCGGATGGCGCTCGCTCGCGCCCTCGCAGTCGAACCCACCGTGCTCTTACTCGACGAGCCGTTTGGTGCGCTCGATTCGAATGTGCGCAAGGAGCTGCGCACGTGGCTACGCAGGCTCCACGACGAGGTGCACGTGACGACGGTGCTCGTCACGCACGACCAAGAAGAGGCGCTCGAAGTGGCCGACGAGATCGTGGTCATCAACGAGGGACGAGTGGAGCAGGTTGGCGGCCCCGACTCTCTTTATGACGCGCCGGCGAACTCATTCGTCATGGAGTTCTTGGGTCCCGTCACGCACTTTGGTGGCGACCTCGTGCGTCCCCACGACATCGACATCTTCGCCGTGCAAACCGCTGGGGCCGCCACGGGCCGCATCGTGGCGACCCAGCGGGTGGGCTTTGAGATCAGGGTGCGGGTGGAGTTGATGGGGGAAGGAGTCGCGGACTCTGCGCATCCGAGCACGTCCGTGTTTGTCACACGCGCACACTTCGAGGACCTCGGGGTGGGAGTCGGCGACGAGGTATGGCTGCATGTAGCACGCGGTGCGGCACGAGTCCACAACGAGGCGTTGCCGGTAGGGTCGTAGCCGTGCATGTTTCGGCCAAAGGCGATTACGCGGTCCGCGCGGTCATCGGACTGGCGGCCACGTACCCAGAGCGCGTTTCGGCGGCCGCCCTCGCTGAACGGTACTCAATGCCGAGAAAGTTTCTCGAGGCGGTCTTGTCCGACCTCAGGCGTGCAGGCATCGTGGCGTCGACGAGGGGGCCGGAGGGAGGCTACGCGCTGCGGCGTGAGCCGATCGACATCACCGTCGGCGAGGTGCTGAGAGTGATAGACGGCCCACTTGCTGACATTCACGGACTTCGGCCAGATGAGGTGACCTACGGCGATGGCCTCGAGCACCTGCAGGCACTGTGGGTTGCGGCGCGGTCCGCCGTGCGCTCGGTGCTGGATGAGGTGACCTTCGATCAACTGGTGAGCGGGCAGTTTCCCGACGCGGTGGCCGCGCTGTTCACCGGTCACGATGCATGGGCGCCGCGGCGGGGCCCGCGCAAGCCCACGTCGCCGAGGGGTCCCTCCCCGGAGTTCGTGATTTAGCCGCACCTCGTTCCCCGTCGAATCCCGGCAGATCGACGCCCCGAAGCCGCGTTACGCGTCTCGGCGTAGCGGCTGCGTCATGCAATGAGCGCCTCCGCGTCCGCGACCAAGCTCGGCCCCCCTGATCTCCAAAACCTCTAGGCCTGCGCGGCGCAATAGGTTGTTCGTGTGAGTGTTGCGGTCGTACGCGACCACCACTCCTGGCTCCAAGGCGAGCACGTTGTTTCCGCTGTCCCACTGCTGGCGCTCCGACGCGTAGCGGTCCCCACCAGTAGCGATGACACGCAGGTCCACACCGATGGCGCCACCCACAACATCAACGAAGGGCCGACCCTCGCGCACCACGTCGATCATCATGGGTGACGCCGCGGGC
>JAYTGI010000400.1:0-3206 GCA_043733605.1 Demequina sp.
GGGCTCAAGCCGGAGCGGGTGATACGCGAGGTCGCGATCAATCAGATGCACCATCGGCTGGCCACGGGAAACGTCGACTGGATCGTTAAGGGAGGCGAAGCGCTCGTCGCTCGTCGCGTCACCACCCGCGCAACCCGCGATCTTGACATGCGAGTGTCTGGCCACGATCTGGACGCGGCCGTAGCCGAGCTGCGCCAGGCGGTGGAGCGTGACGCGGGCGAGGGCCTCATCTATCAACTGTCGACGCCGCGCCGGGACCTCTCAGGCCTCAACACCGGAGGCTACGACGGATGCACCGTGACGGTGGCGGTCGTGCTGGGTGTCCAACACTTCGATCAGTTCGACGTCGATCTGGTGGCGGGAAGGGAACTGACCGGCTCTCCGACTCGCGTCGCCAGCCCACTCTCGCTCGCCATGCCTGAACTCGAGCAGGCCTCGGTGCTGCTCTACCCGTCGGCGGACCACATCGCCGACAAAATCTGCGCGACACATGCGCGGTACGGGCGTCAAGAGGTGGAGTCGTCGCGGGTCAAGGATCTGTACGACCTCTGCGCCCTGCGCGGTGCAGACGACGTGCTCCCGGGCAAGTTGTTCGAGGCGATCGCTGCGGAATCGCTGGCACGCGGGCTCGGCATCCCGGTCCAGTCCGCAGTTCCCGCCACCATGCGGGCGCGGTTCGAGGAGCTCTCTCGGAAAGAGCCGCATCCGCTGGTGCCCCGCGCGTTCGCAGACGCGGCGGCAGCTGTTGCCGCTTTTCTCGATCCGGTGCTCTCTGGGCAGGTCCGGGACGGTCGTTGGGATCCGAACACCCTCAACTGGGTGAACACCTAAGCCCAGCTAGGCCTACGCGGACCCACTCCTAGCTGTCGAGCAGCCCTACCAACTCCCACATCACCGCATCGGCCCTCGCTTGCGTCTCGAACGGCCCCGGCAGCCGGAACACCCGCGCGCCCCACGACGTGCGCGTCGGCTGCAGACCGGGCTTCCCCTCAACACCCAGCAGCGCCGCCACCGGCTGCCGGTACACCGCGATCACGAGTCGCACATGACGCGAGGCCAGCTTGATGGCAAGCAACTCGCGACCGTGCGCGAGTTCCGCCGCGGTGACTCCCACTTCGCGCGGCGTCGGCCGCTTGACGATGTCTGTGAAGCCCACGCCTTGAGCGAGCCCCGGCTCCTCGAAGAAGCCGGTGTTGGGCACGTCCCAGCCAAGAGCGTCGGCGATGCGACGCAGCTGCCGCTTGCCCACCGGGCCCTGAAAATAGTGCCCGGCCGCCACGGACACCGGCGAGGGATTGATGCCGACGATGGCGGCGCGCGTGTGCTCGGGCCACACATCGCGCAGGCTGAGCACGCGCGTGCCCATCCACTCCTCGTAGGACTGGTAGCCGATGAGCGCGTTCATGAACCCACGCTAGCGAGATCCGTCCACGGGCGTGGTGCGCGGGCCGAAGCTTCGGCGCAGAGGCTCCTTGCAGGTGTCGGCAGGTTCAGCCTGTGCGTCTGTCTGCAAATGCTTAATGTGTTAACGAATTCCAACGAGCGTTGAATCGGTCGGCCGTACGGTCACGGAGCGGCCGACACCTACGGGCTCGGGCTCGGTGAAACGTGGCCCGATGAGTCTGCGAAGACCGAAAAGAACAGCGCCCCTACCAACCAGACCAACCCCACGATCGCCGCTATGCCGCCAACTAAACCGAGCATCGCGAGACTCGCGAGCGCCGCTGACATCGCGTCGGCGGACCCCAAGATCCCCTCGCGGCGCGGCGCGGCGCGGCTACGGCTCCACGCGCCGCAGCGCCGCCCGCCAGTCGCCCACCTCGGCGGCACACGCACGCGCCACACCGTCGGCGTCCGTCTCCGTGAGCCCCACAAAGCCGGCGGCGGCGTAAAGGCGAGTCGCGCCGATGCTGTCGACGTCCACGCGCAGCGTCATCGTCTCGCGGCCGGCCGCGACTACCGTGCGCGCGGCCTCGGCGAGCAGCGCGCTCGCGAGGCCTCGCCCGCGCCACAGGTACGACGTCAACACCTCGATCACGTACGGCCCCGGCGGCCGCCCCCAGTCCAGCGGCGCCGCGGTGACCGTCAAGACGCTTGCCAGCACCACGCCGTCGGCGTCGACCACCACCGGCGATGCCTGGCGCCACAGTTCACCGGACTCGCCCGCGAAATTGGCCCGCATCTCCTCGCGCGTCTCGATGAGCGACATCGCCCCCGGACTCGGGTGGTATGCGCTGAGGTAGAGCTGAGCGAGTGCCTCGGCATCCGCGCGGGTCACCGCGCGCATCGTGAGGCCGTCGGGCAGCGCGACCTCGCGACCGGCCACGACGCTGGCATCCGCCACGAGCGTGAGTCTTTCCCCCATGCCGCCAGTATGTCGGATCGGGTGCGGGTGCGGGTGCGGGTGCGGGTGCGGGTGCGGGTGCGGCGCCCGCGCGAGCCGGCCGTTGCCGATTTTCACAGTGTTGGTTATCCACATCGCCGATGCTTCCGGTAGCAGCCTTGGCGCTTGCCCGGTATGGTCGCGGGCATGGCTCGATTGTCTCGGTTTGTGACGGTTGTGGTCCTCTTGGGGGGCGCGACCGTATCTTTGTCTGCTTGCACGGGTGGGTCCGACCCGGTCGCATCGCCCAGTCCTTCGGTCTCGACCGTGGTGACCCCGTCGCCGAGTGTGTCGCCCTCGCCGACTCCGCTGACCGACGACGAGCTGCTCGCGTTGATTCCCGAGGACGCGCGCGGCGAAGACTTCTTCGGTGCAACGGCGTTTGTTGAGTTCTACGTTGAGCTCTATCCGGGACTCTTCATCGAGAACCCGGACTCTGAGTTGTTTGACTTCCTTAGCGTTGACGGTTGCGTGTTCTGCCACGGCGCACTTCGAGACTCCGCCGAGACGGTCACCGCAGGTGCCCACAGCGAGGGCGGGGTCTTCACGTTCGACGACTCGCTTGGCCAAGGGGGTCCTCGCGACGATGGCTTCACATACGTCGGGCGACGGTTCAGTGTGACCGACACGGTTACTTACTTGACGGACGGAACGGAATACAAGACCGTGCCGGGAGGAACGGGCATCGTGGCGTTGAAGACGAAATTCGAGGCCGGCGCCTGGCGAGTCTACGAAGTTGAATTCAAGTACGACGATGCTTAACACCTTAAGCATCCTGACTCTGGTTGGGATTGCCCATCTCGGCGGGCTCATCCTTCCAACT
>JAYTGI010000401.1:0-3202 GCA_043733605.1 Demequina sp.
ACGCTCGCGCGAACGCAGGCGTTTCACTCACTATCCGGCAGAACAGCCAGCGTGAAACGCGTGCCCTGCCCCCACAACTGGGGTGCCATCACTATTGTCCGTTTGGCGCGGCTTCACACGCACAAAATGTGCGGTGTTCCACACGTTTCCACGTTGTGCAATTCCTCACACCGACTGGGGCAAAGTGACGACTTGTCACACAATACGGCGTTGGGCCGCCCACCGCGCGAGTTCGTGGCGGTTCGACAATTGGAGCTTGTGGAGAACCTTTCCGACGTGAGTTTCCACGGTCTTGATGGAAATGAAGAGCTTCTCTCCCACTTCCCTATAGGTGTATCCGCGCGCGATCAGCCTCATGACCTCCTGCTCGCGCTCGGTCAGGCTATTGAGGTCCTCGTCGGCCTGGGCCACCTCGCCGCCCGCCGCGTTGAAGGCGTCAAGGACGAACCCCGCAAGCCTGGGCGAGAAGACCGCGTCTCCCGACGCGACGCGCCTCACCGCATCAGACAAGTCGGGCCCAGAGATCGACTTCGTGACATAGCCCCTGGCTCCGGCCCTCACCACGGCCACCACGTCGTCGGCGGCATCGGAAACGGACAGCGCAAGGACCTTTGGCGCGCCCGCGCTACCCAAGATCTCCGCCAGGACATCAAGGGCTCCGCCGCCTGTGCCACCTGGAAGATGGACGTCGAGGATCACCACGTCCGGCTTGGCCTCCGTGATCGCAGCGATTGCCGACTCGACGTCCCTGCCCTCGCCCACCACGTCGATGTCGTCTTCGAGGGATTCACGCACACCCACCCTGATCACGTCGTGGTCATCCACGATTACTACCCGCACTGTCATCTCTCGTCCTTTCGAGGCATGGTGATGGCAACCTCGGTGCGTGAACCTGGCGCCGAAGAAATCACCGCGGTGCCGCCATGCCTGGCCGCCCTCCCGATGATGGAATTTCGTATTCCCGCACGGTCGCCGTCGACCGAACGCGGATCGAAGCCTGGGCCCGAATCGCGCACGAAGATCTCGAACGCACCCTCAGTCAACTCCGCGTACACGCTGATGGGCTCCATGCCGTGGCGCGCCGCGTTTGTGGCGGCCTCGCGGGCGGCATGAACTGCAGCCCGCATGGCGACCGTGGTGGGTGCGTCGCCCACGCTCACCACATCTATTGCGACCCCGTGCGCATCCTCGACCTCCGAAATCGCGGCCTGCAGCGCAGTCGCGACCGAGTCTGCCTCCGAGCGGCGATCCTGATACAAGTACGCGCGCAGGTCCCTCTCTTGAGCCCTCGCGAGCCGCGCGACAGTATCCGGCTCGCTCGCCTTCGCCCTGATGAGCGTCAGTGTCTGCATCACCGAGTCGTGCAAGTGTGCCGCTATTTCGGCACGCTCAAACTCGCGCACGCGTTGTTCGCGTTCGACCGCCACCTGCCGGATGAGTCGGGTCCACCACGGTGCGGCGACGAGCGATGCGCCCGTCACGGCCACGACAGGAACGACGATCGTCCGCGTCAGCGGATGTCCATTGAAGTCCCACTGCGCGAACCAGATGACCGCGCCGATCGCGAGCAGGATTCCCACCACGACGCGTGCCCAGGCGTCCCTCGAGAAAAGGCCGCTGACGTCGGGCCTGCGGGCGTCGCCCTGAACTGCCGAGTCGAGCGGGCTCCACACGAGCACGAGCGCCGCGACAAAGACGATCCCTGGCAGCGCCCACGCGGAGACCTCGTCGAACCCAAGTCGCCGGGCAAGGAGGGCGAGCGAAAGCGCGATCATCGCGCCTCCCACGAGTGCGCGCCACCATTGCGAGGGCGCCGCCTCCCTACGGAGGGGCCTCGCCACGCGCGTTGACTCGGTCACGAGTTCATCGTCACACACAGACGCCATTGGGCGCCTCACCCTCAAGGCGGATCCCCGCTCGCTGGACAACGGACGAGGATCAGGGTCGATATCAGGGGTTCCCCTCATAGCGCCGACGCGGGTTGCGGCGGGAGCATGGAGTCAGTTCCAGAACGCTGCGTTGAAAGAGAACCGGGAAGGACCCACCATGAGCACATCCCCCGAGCAGGCGCCTCACGAGGCCGCGCTGTTTCGCACCATTCGTGAGTGGGGCATCACCCGCGGCGACAACGGTGTCATCGGCGGCGTCGCTGAGGGCTTCGGCGATCGCATTGGAATGGCGCGGGTGCCCGCTCGCATCATCCTGGTGGTGGCTGCACTAGTGCTGAACGGCGTCTTGCTCCTCGCCTACGCGGCGTCGTGGGCGCTCTTGCCCGATCGCAAGGGCAACATCATCTTGCAAAACTTTGGCCGCGGAATCCCAAACGTGGGGGCTCTCATCGGTATCGGCCTCCTGACACTCGTGGGACTGGGCGGATTCGACCGCGGATCAAGTATCAACTTCGGTGACGTGCCTTGGGGCAACCCTGCGAACTGGGGCGTCGGACACGTCCTCGTCATCATCTTTGCCGTCGTTGTTCCTCTTCTCGTGATAGGCGCAGTCATCACGGGCATCGTTCTTCTGGTGAAGCGCAACGGCGCCAACAGCGTGAACCACCCCCCGGCGAACCCCATGTTCGCGGAGCCTCCTGCCCACGCCACGCCTTCCGCCCAGCGCGCATCCGCCCCCGCGACGTACCCAGGCGACTCCACCGCATCCGCCCCCGCGCCCGCCGTGGATTTCTCGTCAACGCCGCCCACTCCCGTGGCGGCCGCCGGCGTACCTCCCGCTCGCCAGTGGGCACCCGCGCCTCCCGCACCGCCCGCACCGGCGCGTCGCCCGCGGGTTCCTGGACCAGGACGGACGTTCTACCTGCTCACGCTCGCGTGGGCGGCCATCGCATCGGCCTCCGCCGCGTGGTTGGAAAGAGACGATCGTTTGGCCGTGCACCCTGTCATCGCAGGTGCCGTGATTTTTGTGACGGGCCTCGGCATCCTTCTCATCGCCATCAGCCTTGCCGGACGCAAACTCGGTTTCCTCGGTTTTGTGGGAGTTGCGGCTCTGCTCCCGCTACTGATCTTCGCCGCGAATGCCGATGAACTTCGCACCGCGTATGCAGACCACGGAGGGATCACGAGCGGCGGCTCTTACACGGTGTCTGTCGCCAGCGCCACGCCCGCCCCCCCGTTCGATCCCACCCTCAAGTTCCCCGGCCTCTACGCCAGTGCCTACTTCGACGGTTACTGCCAAGAGGGCGACTGGC
>JAYTGI010000402.1:0-3193 GCA_043733605.1 Demequina sp.
CGGAACCACACGATCGCGGAGTCGGTGACGTCCCCGAAGTCCTCGTCGACAAGTTTCTCGCCTGCGGCGGCCTCAATGCCCACCCTCAACGCTTCGCACACGTCGGTGTCGTACCCAAATTCCTGCACGACCATGCCGGGGTTGATCCCAAGTCGTGACACTGCGGAAACGTCAAGCGTCTCCGAGCCCTCTGTGGTGGCCACGGCCTGCGTACCTCTTTCGTTGGGGAGCAGCGCATGATCAGCGCTCGTTTGCACCACAGTACGGGGCGACCATGGGCGGTCGCAACGGCGCAGAGCAACCTATGCGGGGACTTTGCGGCCTTTTCCTGGGGCGTCGGGCCCATACTGGCGTGACATTGTGGCTGTATGTGGCAAGAATGTTGGGGTACGCGGCATCCCCGCAACCACGAATCCTCATGACGTGGCGCGACACCCTGCGCCCCTACGAAAGGTCCCCTGTGGCACAACACGGCTCGCTCGATAAGGACCCGGCGGAGACCAACGAGTGGCTCGAGTCGCTCGATGGCCTGATTGCAGATGGAGGCGCGACCCGTGCCGAATTTGTCATCGACAGGATGGTCGAGCACGCCGCGTCCAAGCAGCTTTCCGTTCCGCTCAGCCTCAACACGCCGTACGTCAACACCATTCACAAGGACGACGAGCCCGAGTACCCCGGAAACGAACCATTCGAGCGACGCTACCGCGGGTGGATTCGTTGGAACGCCGCGGTCATGGTGACACGCGCCCAGGCGCCTGGAAAGGGCGTAGGTGGCCACATCTCGTCATACGCGTCCGTGGCGACCCTGTACGAAGTCGGGCTCAACCACTTCTTCAGGGGCAAGGACCACCCCGGAGGCGGCGACCACATCTACTTCCAGGGCCACGCGGCGCCAGGAGTGTACGCGCGCGGGCTGGTCGAGGGACGTTTCACCGAGGATGACCTCGACTCGTTCAGGCAAGAAAAGTCTGGCCCAGGGCGCGGACTGTCGTCCTACCCGCACCCACGCCTCATGCCCGATCTGTGGGAATTTCCCACCGTATCGATGGGGCTCGGCCCGGCATCGGCGATCTACCAGGCATGGACAAACAGGTACCTGCAATTGCGTGGCCTCAAGGACACCTCCGAGCAGCACGTCTGGGCGTTCCTCGGCGATGGCGAGATGGACGAGCCGGAGAGCCGAGGAATGCTGCAACATGCGGCCAACCAGAAGCTCGACAACCTCACATTCGTCGTCAACTGCAACCTGCAGCGCCTCGACGGCCCCGTGCGAGGAAACGGCAAGATCATTCAGGAGCTCGAGGCGTTCTTCCGTGGCGCCGGCTGGAACGTCATCAAGGTCATCTGGGGCCGCAGCTGGGATCCGCTGCTCGCTCGAGACGACGAGGGTGCGCTCGTCAACCTCATGAACACCGTCCCCGACGGCGACTTCCAGACGTTCCGCGCCGAGTCGGGCGCGTTCATTCGCGACCAGTTTTTCGGCGGCGACCCGCGCGCCAAGGAGCTTGTCGCCGACATGACAGATGACGAGATCTGGGCGCTCAAGCGCGGTGGCCACGACTACCAAAAGCTGTATGCGGCCTACGCGAAGGCCACGACGGAGAAGAACGGCAAGCCGACCGTCATCCTCGCGAAGACCATCAAGGGCTACGGACTGGGAACCAACTTCGCCGCCCGCAACTCGACTCACCAGATGAAGAAGCTTGCCGCCGCGGACCTCAAGGTTTTGCGGGACACGTTCAGCATCCCTGTGACCGACGCGCAGATCGATGACGATCCGTACAACCCGCCGTACTACCACCCAGGCATGGACGACCCTGCGATCGAGTACATGCTTGGCCGTCGCAAGGTACTGGGCGGCTTCGTGCCCGAAAGACGCGTGTCTCAGGAGCCCATCGAGCTGCCAGACCCCGCCGTGTACGACCTGTTGGCGAAGGGCTCAGGCAAGCAACAAGCCGCCACCACGATGGCGTTCGTTCGCTTACTCAAGGACCTGATCAAGGACAAGAACTTCGGTCATCGAATCGTCCCAATCATCCCCGACGAGGCGCGCACGTTTGGCCTCGACGCGATCTTCCCCACCGCCAAGATCTTCAACACTCAGGGCCAGAACTACCTGCCCGTCGACCGCGAACTCATGCTCAGCTACAAGGAGTCTGAGCAGGGCAAGATCATGCATACCGGTATCAACGAGGCGGGCTCCGCGGCCGCGTTCCAGGCTGTCGGCACGTCGTATGCGACGCACGGCTTTCCCTTGGTGCCCGTCTACATCTTCTACTCGATGTTCGGATTCCAGCGCACCGGCGACCAGTTCTGGGCAGCGGGAGACCAGCTCACACGTGGATTCATCATCGGCGCCACCGCGGGCCGTACGACGCTCACGGGAGAGGGCCTTCAGCACGCCGACGGACACTCGCCGCTGATCGCGGGCACCAACAGGGCGGTCGTCACCTATGACCCCGCGTTTGGCTACGAGATTCGTCACATCGTGCGTGACGGCATCGAGCGCATGTACGGGCCGGGCGACGGGCGCGACCAGAACGTCATGTTCTATCTCACGGTCTACAACGAGCCCATCCAGCAGCCTGTTGAGCCCGAGGACGTGGACATCGAGGGCATCGTCAAGGGCATCCACAAGGTCGCCGACGCCGCTACTGGCGAGGGACCACAAGCGCAAATTCTCGCTTCAGGCGTTGCCGTGCCGTGGGCACTGGAGGCGCAGGAACTGCTTGAGGCTCACTGGAACGTCCACGCAACCGTGTGGTCGGTCACGTCGTGGACGGAACTTCGCCGCGAGGCTCTCGCTTGCGAGCGGGACGAGTTCTTGTATCCGGAGAAGCCCGCGCGCATCCCGTTCCTCACTCAAAGGCTCGCGGGCTCGCAGGGTCCATTCGTTGCCACGACGGACTTCGATCACCTCGTTCCCGATCAGGTGCGCGCCTGGATTCCTGGCGACTACGCGACGCTTGGCGCGGACGGCTTCGGCTTTTCCGACACCCGCCAGGCTGCCCGCAGGTACTTCAACATCGATGGTCCCTCGACGGCCGCGCGAGTCCTTCAGCTCCTTGAGCGCAAGGGCGAGGTGCCCGTTGGTACCACCGCCAAGGCAATTGAGCGCTACGAGTTGCACGATGTCACTAAGGGAACCTCTGGCAACTCTGGTGGCGACTCCTAAGAGGGCGACGATCGCGAA
>JAYTGI010000403.1:0-3164 GCA_043733605.1 Demequina sp.
CATCCTCACCAACAATCACGTGGTCGAGGGTTCCAACGGCACGGTTCAGGTCCTCTTCAGCGATGGTCACGTCGAGGACGCGAAGGTGGTGGGCACCACCGCCTACTATGACCTCGCGGTGATCCGCGTCAACCGCACTGACCTCACTCCACTCGTGCTAGGCGACTCGGACGCCATGGTGGTGGGAGACCCCGTCGTCGCTGTCGGTTCCCCGCTCGGCCTTGACTCCACAGTGACCACTGGAATCGTGTCGGCACTTGACCGGCCGGTGACCACGGGACAGGCCGCGAGCACCGCTGCCTACATTGCGGCGATCCAGACCGATGCTGCAATCAACCCTGGAAACTCGGGAGGCCCTCTGCTCAACATGAAGGGCGAGGTCATCGGGATCAACTCGGCGATCGCAGCTTTGCCAGGCGCTACTCAGGCGACTGGGGCGGGCTCGGTGGGTCTCGGCTTTTCCATCCCGTCCAACCAGGCCCGACGCGTGGCGGAGCAGCTCATCTCCGACGGCAAGGCGACTGTGCCCGCCATCGGCGCCCAGTTGGATAGCTCCTACTCGGGTCGCGGGGTGCGCGTCGCGGACTCCTCGCAGTTGCCTAACAAGTCGCCAGGCGTGGTTGCGGGCTCGCCCGCAGCTGAGGCGGGCATCGTCGAGGGTGACATCATCGTGGCGATCGACGGCAGGCCCGTCGCCGATGCAAGTTCGGCGATCGTGCGCATTCGGTCCCACGCTCCCGGCGACAAGATGACGTTCACGCTCGAGCGCGGCGGCAAGGACACCGATGTTACCGTGACGCTCGGAACGTTAGGCGCGCTTGACTACGGAAACAGCGGGACGACCAGCGGCGGGTCACAATAGCGATGGATATCAACGGCTCGGAATTCCTGGTCATCGCTCTGCTTGCGTTGATCTTGGTCGGGCCGGAGCGGTTGCCGGAGTACGTGCGCGGCCTTCGTACCGTCGTACTCCGGCTTCGCGCTCTCATCAAGGATGGACAAGAAGCACTCAAGGACGAGCTGGGCACTGACGTCGACTGGAATCAACTCGACCCTCGCAATTACGACCCGCGGCGGATCGTGCGTGAGGCGCTCTTTGACGACGGTCCCGCGACTCCCGCTGGTGGGACCGCCTCGGTTGCGGCGTTGGCGACTGGCGCGGTCGGCACGGCTTCCCCTGGCTCTCGTCGTCAGCGCAGGGGCGCCAACGGGGCAGGTGTTCCCGCGGGCGAGCACGCGGCCGACGGAGTCGTAGTTGGCGTCGCTCCGTTCGATCCCGAGGCCACCTAAGCGAAGGTGCGCATCTCCCGCCCAAAGGTTTGGAACAATGGGCTCATGACTCAGCGCGTGTTTTCAGGGATGCAGCCCACGTCCGACTCTTTGCAACTCGGCAACTACTTGGGCGCGCTGAAGCAATGGGTGGCGCTTCAGGACACCCACGATGCGATCTACTCGGTGGTGGATCTGCATGCCCTGACCGTTGCCCCCGACCGCGAGGTACTCACGCGCCGCACCAGGGCCACCGCGGCTCAGTACCTCGCCGCGGGCGTCGACCCGTCGCGTGCCACGCTCTTTGTGCAGTCCCACGTCCCGCAGCACGCCGAGCTCACGTGGGTGCTGTCGACCTTCACGGGCATGGGGGAGGCCGGCCGCATGACGCAGTTCAAGGACAAGTCCGCCAAGGTGGGGGAGTCGGGCACGAACGTTGGCCTGTTCACGTATCCAGTGCTCATGGCGGCCGACATCCTGCTTTACGACACCAACGTAGTTCCCGTGGGAGAGGACCAGCGCCAGCACCTCGAGATGTCGCGTGACCTGGCGCAGCGTCTCAATCAACGCCTCGGTGAGGGCACCGCCGTCGTGCCAGAGCCCCACATCGTTAAGGAGGTCGCGAAGATCTACGACCTCCAGGAGCCCACCGCCAAGATGTCGAAGTCCTCGTCGAGCCCCAACGGGCTCATCGAAATCCTGGACGACCCCAAGGCGATCGCCAAGCGCATCAAGTCCGCGGTGACGGACACGGGAACGGTCATCGCCTTCGATCCGGTCAACAAGCCAGGCATCTCCAACCTGCTTACGATCTACTCGGCGCTCACAGGGCGCCCCGTCACCGACATCGTCGCGGAGTATGAGGGGCAGATGTACGGCCACCTCAAGGCGGACCTGGCCGAGGTCGTCGTGGGTGCCCTGACTCCCGTGCGCGACGCGGCGATGGAGTGGATCGAGAGCCCCGACAGGCTCGACACCGTCCTGGCCGATGGTGCACAGAAGGCGACCGCGATCGCTCAGGCGACGCTCGAGCGTATCTACGACCGACTTGGGCTCCTACGGCCGCTGCGCCGCTAGGTGGGCATCGTGATTCGCATGGTGAAAGTCGCATCGTGAAAGTTGCGTCGTGAAGGTTGCAACGCTCTGGCGGAGGGTGCAGCGCTGGTTGAGCCGGAGCTGGCGGTCCCTCTACGCCAGGTGGCGCCGCAACAAGACGCGATTTGATCGCACGCGCTTTGGACGCACGATGTCGCGATACAGCCTCCACAACGGAAATGTGCTGGCGGGCGGCATCGCGTACTACTCGCTCGCGTCGATCGCCGCGGGGCTCGTCATCGGCGCCACGCTCGCGTCTTTGCTGGCCCAAGTGGTGCCCAGTCTGCGCGCCCAGATACTCGGACTGATTGGCGTTCTGGTCCCCGGCATCGTGGGCCCTGACGGTCTGGTGAAGACCGATTCAGCGCTCGTGACGCCCGTCGCGGGGTTGGTGGGGCTCTTCGCGCTGCTCGCGTTGGTCAATACGGCGACACGGTTCATCGGGGCCCTGCGCACGGGGACGCGCACGATGCTCGGGCGCGGCGCAGGCAATGCGCTCGCGGCCAAGGCTCGCGACGTGACGGCCCTCGCGGCGATTGCATTCATTGTCACGGTGGGGCTTGTGCTTCAGGTCGCGAGTTCGCGTGCCGCCGATTGGGTGGCGCAGCAGTCCAGCCTCGCGTGGGTCACGACGTGGGTGGTGCGTGTGCCTGCCGCCGCGGTCGGGCTCGTTGTGGACATGCTCTTCGTTGCCCTCGCGCTCGTGGTCCTTGGCAGGGCGCGCGCCAAGTGGCGGCGGCTATGGCCGGTGCTGCTCATTGCAGCTATCGTCATCGGCATCTTGCGGCAGGTGAGCTCGG
>JAYTGI010000404.1:0-8632 GCA_043733605.1 Demequina sp.
CGAGTGGCTTGATCAATTGATTGAAAACGAACGATCCGCTTCCCGCGGCAAGGACGACCCCGCATCCGCGGGCTAGACAAGGAGACAAGGAAACATGGCTAAGTTGCGTCTCGCCATCATCGGCGTTGGAAACTGCGCGACGTCCCTCATTCAGGGACTCGAGTTCTACAAAGACGCCAAGGCAGGAGAGACCGTTCCCGGCCTCATGCACGTCCAGCTGGGCGACTATCACATCTCTGACATCGAGATCGTAGCCGCGTTCGACGTGGACTCCCTCAAGGTGGGCAAGGAGCTCGTCGAGGCGACCAAGGCGTCCGAGAACAACACCATCACGTTCTGCGATGTCCCCAAGACGGACATCCAGGTTCAGCGTGGCGTGACGCTCGACGGCCTCGGCAAGTATTACCGCGAGACCATCACCGAGTCCGATGAAGCTTCCGTTGACATCGTCCAGGTGCTCAAGGACACGCAGGCGGACGTGCTCGTCTCGTACCTCCCCGTGGGTTCGGACGAGGCCGACAAGTTCTACGCGCAGTGCGCGCTCGACGCCAAGGTGGCGTTCGTCAACGCCCTGCCCGTGTTCATCGCTTCCGACCCCGTGTGGGCCAAGAAGTTCGCGGACGCTGGCGTCCCGATCGTCGGCGACGACATTAAGTCACAGGTGGGCGCGACCATCACGCACCGCGTGATGGCCAAGCTGTTCGAAGACCGCGGCGTTCGCCTCGACCGCACGTACCAGCTGAACGTCGGTGGAAACATGGACTTCAAGAACATGCTGGAGCGTGACCGCCTCGAGTCCAAGAAGATCTCGAAGACGCAGGCCGTGACCTCGAACCTCCATGAGGGCCCGCTCGCAGGGCTCAAGAGTTCGCGCAACGTGCACATCGGCCCGTCCGACTACGTCGCATGGCTCGACGACCGCAAATGGGCCTACGTGCGCCTCGAGGGCTCCGCGTTTGGCGAGGTGCCCTTGAGCCTCGAGTACAAGCTCGAAGTGTGGGACTCGCCCAACTCCGCAGGCATCATCATCGACGCGATACGTTGCGCCAAGATCGCCAAGGACCGCGGCATCGGTGGACCCATCCTCTCGGCAGCGACGTACTTCATGAAGTCGCCCCCCGTGCAGATGGAAGACACCCTCGGGCGTCAGCACCTCGAAGAGTTCATCGCGGGTACGCGCGAGCGCTAAACACCGCGCACAGAAGTCGGCGTCCCGCCAGACTCCGGACGACAGGCCGGGTTCCTCCGCAAGGAGGGGCCCGGCCTTTGTGCGTGACCACGACTTCGGCAAATGTGAGTCTTTCGGCTTCAAGTGAACCGAGTCACATGCCCATCGACGTGCTCGGGCGGGCGCGCTAATGTGACACTAAAGCCGCACGTAGAGGCGCGGGCACGGGCACGAGGAGGCACAGATGAGTCGCTGTGACAGTTGTGGAATGCCGCTCAACGACTCCACTCACGGCACCGAGGCCGATGGGTCGCAGAGCGCGACCTATTGCCTCACGTGCTACGGGGACGGCGCGTTCACCGCTCCCTATGCCGCGGTAGGCGAGGTGCGCGAGGCGGCGATGGCGGCACTGGTCGCCCAAGGCGTGCCGCCGCTCACCGCTACTCGCCTCACGAGCACGATCGAATCGCTCCCGCGCTGGGCCTAGCCCGCGGCGCCTAACCGCCCGAACCGTGGATGAGGGCCTCCACCGGCATCAGTGCCGACCCGAGTGCCACCGTGTCGCCGCCAAACGTCGCTGCCCGCACCTCGACCTGCCCGGCGAAGCGGTCCAGACAGTTGGCAAGTACCGCATCGCGAATGGCCAGCGCGTGACGCTCCATGAGCCGCAACCCCACCCAGCCACCGATGATGATCCGGCTGGGGTTGGTCATGTTCACCTGGGAACCGAGTGCGGCACCGAGCACCACAATTGCCTCGTCCACCACGGTGCCAGCGGCCTTGTCACCCGCCGCCGCGGCGTCAAGCAGTGCGCCGATCGCGCGCCAGCCGTCGCCCTCGGGGGTGGCTCCCAGGCCGCGCCACGCCGTGAGCAGTGCGTCGGCACCCAGGTAGGCCTCCACACAGCCTCGCGCGCCGCACCGGCACTCACGGCCACCGATCTGGATCTTGGTGTGGCCCCACTCGGCGGCGCTGCTGGCCGCGCCGTGGGAAATCTTGCCGTTCGTCACCACACCCATGCCCACGCCTCGGCCAAGGAGGGCGACCAAGGCGTGGTCAACCCCCGCAGCAGCTCCGAACCACAATTCGGCGTTGGCTAGCGTCTTCGCGCCGTTCTCGGCAAAGAGCGGCAGACCCCCGGCCAAGTCGGCCGGAATGACGAGCGGTTCCCACCCCAGCGACTGGGAGTAGAGCACTTGTTCCCCAGCGGGAGAGACCTCAACCACTCCGGGCAGGCCAAGGCCAACGCCGATGACGCGGTCCCAGCGCTCGGCGTTCCGCTCGCGCAACGCCTCTATGGACGTGCGCAGGTCCTTCACGATGTCCGTGGGGGTCTCCTGACGGCCGCCGCCGCTGAATTCCCTGTCCACCATCTGGAGGGCAAAGTCGAACATCTCGACGGCGACGCCTCGCTCGCCCACATCGGCCCCAATCGAGTACGCGCCTTGCGGATTTGGCGTGATGACAGCGATGGGACGCCCACCGCGGGATGACCTCCACCCCGACTCGACCACGAGGCCATCGTCGATGAGGTCGGCCACCATGTTGCCGGCCGATGCGGGAGACATCCCGCAAGCACGGGCAAGCTCGGCGCGGGTGGTCTGGCGCTTGCGCAGGATGTGAGTGAGCGCGAGGGCCCTGTTGCGCTGGCGCAACGAGGTGACGGTCGCGCTATCGGCAACGTGGTTCGAGCGCGGGTGATCGGGGGAGGTCACGGTTCGACGGTAGCCGGTCGGGGCCTCCTCGTCGCTCACCGCGCGCCCTGACGGCGAGGCAACTTGGTCATGAGGGTGACACTGTCAGTGCTCTGAAGGCCGTGCTTCGCACCGCATTCACCACGATCGCCGCGCCATCCCAGCGTGCCTCCAAGGCCGTGGGGTCGTCGGCGTCGATCGACCAGGACTCGGGCCGCTCGGCCAAGACAAAGCGCAGTGAGTCTCCTGCCGCGACATCCACTGCGACCGACAACTCCGCGGGGCTGTAGGGCTGGCCGCCCCCGTGTTGCCACAGCGAGTCGGGCGCAGTCGCGAGCACCGCGTTCGCAGGCCCCTCCTCGTCGTGTTCGACGCCAGACCATGCCGCGAGACGCGCCGGACCCTGCGCAAAGAGCGCGCTTGTGAGGGCGGGGCGCTCGTCACAGCGCTGGACGTCCATGCCTTCCAGGTAGGACTCCAAAACCCGCCACGCCTCATCGGGATCCGGCGCGCGGCCCTCCATGGCCGAGATGAGTTCCCAGCCCTGCGGCAATCGCATTGACAGCGGTGACGTGCCGGTATCGAGCTTCTTCCACGGCCAGAAGTTCCAGCCGATGCCGTGGCGTTCATAGAGGCGGAACGCCGCATAGACCCATTCAGGGGTGTTCTCACCGCCCTCGCCCATGTAGATCGGGATCTGCAGGCGCGCGCGCGCATCCAGGACATGACTAATCGAGCCGCGGTCGGGCGCGCACCAGTAGCGATGAAAGTGCAATGCGCTGTTCGGGTCAAGAGGTTCGGTAAACGAGCTGAAGTCCGTAGCCCAATGGACGCCCTCGTACATGATGAGGTGATGGGGGTCGACCTCCCTGATGGTCGCCGTGAGGTCTGCGTACAACTCCATCAGGGCCGGTCCGTAGACGTGCTGCCACTCGTTGGGTAGTGGCTCGTTGAGGAGGTCGTAGCCCAAGACGCACGTCCGGTCGCGATAACGTATCGCGATCGCCCGCCACAGCCGAACAGTGAGGTCGCGGTAGTGCTCGTCCATAAAGAGTTCGGGTTTGCCCGCGACCGAGTCGTCGATGTTCGTGCCCGTTTGGCCACCCGGCGCGCCGTGGAGATCCAGCAGCACCCACAAGCCGTGCGCTTCGCACCAATCGATGAGCCGATCGATGTGGGCCACTCCATCGGCGACGAGCTCGCCTTGGTCGTCGATCAGGCCCCGCGCGTTTAACGGTAGCCGGACGTGATCGAAGCCCATCGAGGCAATGCGCGCCACGTCCGCTTCGGTGATGAACCCGGCGCGGAACCTCCGCCAGAACTCGGCGGCCCTGTCGGGTCCGACCAGTTCCTCAAAGCGCGCCTCGATTTGCCGCGGGGATGCCATCTCATCCGAAAACCCCCACATGTACCCCTCTGGAAGCAGCCAGTTGCCCAAGCCAACACCGCGCAGTTTCAGTTCGGCACCCGAACCGTCGACGAGGCGAGTCCCACTCGCATGCACGTAACCGTCAAAGTGCGCGAAGCCCATCGTCTGCCACCCCCTACTTGAGTCCGGACAGGGCAAAGCCCTGCACCACGTATCGCTGGAACACCATGAAGACCACCAGAATCGGCACCACCATCACCGCGGCACCAGCCATCTGAAGCGCGGGATTGGTGGCTATTTGCTGGTTGAGCAGGGCCACGCCGACGGACAAGGTGTAGTTGCGCTCGTCGGTAGCCAGGATGAGAGGCCACAGAAAGCTGTTCCAACTCGCGATGAAGGTGAGGACCACTTGCACCGCGAGAATCGGCTTGGACATCGGCATCACGATGCGCCAGAACACGAGCAGCTCTCCGGCGCCGTCGAGGCGTGCCGCCTCCAGAATCTCATTGGGGATGGTGGTCATGAACTGCCGGAACAGGAACACGCTGAATCCCGTCACGAGCGTGGGCAACGCGATGCCGATCAACGTGTCGGTCAAGTTCGCGGCGTTGATGATCAGGAACGTCGGAATCATCGTGACCTGGACGGGAATCATCATCGTCATCAGCACCAGGAAGAAGAGCACCTCCCTGCCGCGAAACTGGAACTTCGCGAAGCCGTAGCCAGCCATCGCCATGGCGAGCAGGCCCACCATGCTGATGGCGACCAGCGCCAGGGTGTTGAGCAGGTAGCGGCCAAAGTCGAGTTCCTGAAAGAGCTTCACGAGGTACTGGAGCGTGGGCTCTTCCGGAAGCAGGTGCGGCGGGTAGGCGACCGCCTCGCTAAAGGGCTTGAAGGCCGACACCAGCATCCACAAGAACGGGAAGGCCGTCAGGAAGGCGCCCAAGGCGAGCACGGTGCCGATGACTATCGTGGCGGGCCTCATATGCCGCTTTGTCGAGCGTTGGCCGTGGCGCGCCGCCCGCGCTGCTTCGTCATCCGCGGTCAGACCGCGGGGCGAAAAGTCAGTATTCGACATCGGCCCTCCTAGCGCGCAGCTGCGCCAATGTGATGACTGCGATGATGATGAAGAGGATCAGCGATCCCGCGCTCGCGTAGCCGAATTGACTGCCCGAGAACCCGCGCTGATACAGGAAGAGCGAGATCGAGGTGGACTCCCCGAGAGGTCCGCCCTTGGTGAGCACAAACGGCTCATCGAAGAACTGCAACCACGCGATGATCGTGGTGATGCTGACAAAAAAGATGGCGAAGCGCAACAACGGGATGACCACCGACACTGTGGCGCGCAACTCGGAGGCGCCATCAAGAGCGGCCGCTTCCCTGTAATCCTTGGGGATTCCCTGCAGGGCCGCCAGGAAGATGATCGTGTTGAGCCCCAAGCCTCTCCACACGGCCACCAAGACCACCGAGAATTTCACCAGCACAGGGTCGCTGAGCCACTGCAATGGCGGTAGCCCCACGAGCGAGAACAGGTAATTGAAGAGCCCGAACTGGGTGTTGTAGAGGTATCCCCAGACCAGCGAGACGGCCACGATCGCGGTAATCGCAGGCACAAAGTAGAAGGTCCGCATGGCGCGGAAGAACCAGTGGTTTGAGTGATTCAGCATGAGCGCGATGCCAAGCGAAATGCCCACAACGGAAGGGACGCCGATGATGGCAAACAGGCCGGTATTGGCCATCGCCTGCCAGAAGGCGGGGTCGGCGAACAGTTCGCGATAGTTCTGCAGGCCGATCCACTGGACGACGTTCCAGTCCCCGAGGCCCGCGAGGTTGAGGTCGGTGAGGCTGACCACGCCGGCGACGAGGATAGGCAGCACACCAAAGGCCAGCAGCAGAATCACCGCGGGCGCGATCAGCAAATACGGAGTGAGTCGAGTCTTCATGGCGTTGGCGTCCCACGGGTGGCGGGGGCGATGAGGCCCCCGCCACCTCGCGAACTAGTTAACCGACGTGCCCTTGGTGGCGGAGAAGAGGCCCGACAATGCCGAGTCCTTGTCCGCTCCCGTCAACACGATGGAGTTGAGACTGTCGAGCAGGGCCTTGCCCGTCTCTCCGTCCCAGTTCGGCACCAAGGGCAGCGCCCTGGAGTTGCTGAGCTGCTTCGAGTAGACCGCGACGAGTGGGTCCGAGGCGAGCGTAGGGTCATCGAAGGCCGCCGTCACGCTAGGCAACTGACCATCGAGCCCGTACCACGCCACTTGCGTCTGCGGCATCGACAAATACTCAAGCAACGACAACGCACCCGATTGGTTGTCAGTGGTCTTCCACACGCCCATGCTCGAACCAGCCAGCAACGACGTATTGGTGTTGGCAGACGGCACCGGGGCGATCGCCCAGGAGCCTTCGAGCTCCGGAGCGGCAGTGGAAATGGCGGACGCAAGATACGGCCCCGAGATCAGCATCGGCGCGATGCCTGACACGAATCCTTGGGTCTGGTCGAAGTCGCCGTTCGTGGGGACCGAGCCGTCAGCGTACAACCCGGTGTAGAGGTCCGCGGCCTTGCGGAAGGCATCGGTGTCGAAGTCGATCATTCCGTCGGCATTGACGGCATCGCCGCCAAAGTCCCACGCCATGATCATCGGCAAAGCGCTGTCCCACTGAGGGATGTAGTAGCCATACTGGTTGTCACCTCGTGCGGACAACACCTTAGCGTCGGCGCGCAATTCGTCCCACGTCGAAGGCGGGCTGTCAATGCCGTTCTCCGCAAGGATGTCGGACCGGTAGAACAACACGCGCGTGTCACTCACCCACGGCACCGCCATCGTGGAGCCACCGATGGTGATGGGGTCGCCCACGAAGTTTGCGGGATCCAAGCCTGGGTAGTCCGCGATCACGTTCGCATCGAGCGCGAGCAGCGCGCCCGAGTCCGCCGTATTGCGCAACTTGGAGACGCCGATCTGAAGCAGGTCGGGGCCGTCGCCAGAGGCCACCGCGGTGGTGAGCTTTTGGTCGATGCTGTCCCACGGCACAGCCACGACATCCACTTTGGTGCCGGTGTCGGCAACAAATGGTGCGACCAGTTCTTCGAAATTGGTCGAGCTGTCGCCCATGACCCACACGGTGAGTTGGCCAGGGTCGGCGGCTTGAGTGGTTTGACCTGCGGAGCTCGGTGTCTCAGCGGGGCTGGACGACGTGCAGGCTGTCAAGGTGAGGGAGGCAGCGGCCGCGACGGCGATACCCACCATTCGTACTCTCGTCATTGAGGTTCCTTTCACGCAATGTGGCGAGTGTCGGCAGCCCGGCCGGGCTAAGACGACGGCGGCGCAAGGCGGTGCACAGTGCACGTCATCGCGGCAACAACAATGTCACCGTGACGTTGAGTCGTACCCTGTTTCCTTTTGCCACGCCTTAGCCTAAGTCTTGTGCAATGGTTCGTCAAGGCCTGATCGCGCGAAACGTACGTGTAGTTTGCTGGGCAAGTCAAGACCTGCGGGCGAAGCCAGGGTGCTGCCTGATAGACGCCCCAAATTGCGGGGGGCCGTCCTACGCGGTGGCGAAGCGCGAACCCGCAACGATGGCATCAGCGAGGTGCAACAGCGTCTGGGGAACGTCGGCGAGGGGGCTGGTGACCGTGACCAACACGAGGCGCTTACTGGCAGGGACCGTCCGCCAGTAGTCGGCAACAAAGGAATGAAGCGGCAAGTCCTCTGCGCCCTCGGCGACCACGGTCTCCGTAACTCGCCACCGACGGGCCGCCTCGCCATCGGCGCAGTCGAGGCGCGTCCATGCGGCGCCGTCACCTAGGACCTCCATGGCCGCTAGGAACGTCTCGATGACCGTGCCAGGCCCCCTGTTCACGGCGGGACTCATGTGGATGTCGGCAGGCGAAAAGACCGAGACCGCGATGGGGACGGTGACGCCGGGCGAGATCTCGTGGCATAGAAACGTTGACTCGAGCGCCGCGGCCTCTGGCCCCTTGTCCACCATCAGCCCGAGTGCCTTGCGCATGTCGTAGCGCGCCTGAGCAAGATCGTCCGCTCGGCCAATGGCAAGCTCCACGAACATGTGAATGCGCTCGGCCGTGACTTCGGGCCTGTTGGGGTCGAGCTGAACCCACGTTCCCGGAAGGCGGAGCGTGAGCCTGGTCGCGCGTGTCTCGGCGACGCTGCCCTCCCTGGCCCGCGCGCTACTCGCTGAACGCATATTGCGTGTGCGTGATCTTCGGCTTGCCCGTGTGGTTCGGGTCGTCGACCACATAGAAGTCCCTGAACGCATCGTTGAGGCTCTCGTTCGCGTCCACATGCTGCGCGAGGGTTTCGTGGTACTGAACCGCGTTGTGTCCCAGCGCCTTCGTCTTGAGGCCCAAGCCAATGCCCGAGCGATCGCCGTCCCACAGGCTGA
>JAYTGI010000405.1:0-3159 GCA_043733605.1 Demequina sp.
GCCATGCGGTGCGGACTCACTGGCAACGCGGCGCTCACTGCGGCCGCGGCCTCTGCGGCCGTCATTCCGCACTCGAGGCCCACCGCGATGGCGGCCAGGGCATTCGTCGCGTGGTGGTCGCCCACCAGCGACAGTGCCACTTCTGAGCCCCGGACGGCGAACCTGGACTGCCCAGCCTCGGTGCGACGTCCTGCGCCTGCGACGTCGGCATCGCCAAAACCGAACGTCACGGTGCGAGGTGCCCTGCCGCTCATGACGGCCACCAAAGGATCGTCGGCATTCAAGATCCCCACTCCACCAGGTACAACGCCGTCGAGCAGCGTCGCCTTCTCTTCGGCGAGAGCGGCCGTCGAGCCGTATCCGCCCAGGTGCGCTGAACCCACCATGAGTTCCACAGCGATATCGAGAGGTGCGATTGCGGTGAGGCACGCGATGTCCCCTGGAGCGGAGGCGCCCATCTCAAGGATGAGGTGGCGAGTGTCGGGGCCCGCGGAGAGCACCGTCAACGGCAGCCCGATCTCGTTGTTGTAGCTGCCAACAGGCGCCACGGAGTGCGGCAGCGTTTGGGCGAGGATGTCCTTGGTTGACGTCTTGCCATTCGATCCGGTAATCCCGATAACGACCAAGTCGCCCGCCTGGCGCAGTTTCGCGAGGTAGACCCTCGCCAGGGCGCCAAGCGCCGCTGTGACGTCGTCAACCAGGACGTGAGGTCCGTCAATCGTCCTCGACACGAGTGCAAGCGTCCCTCCCGCCGCGAAGGCCTCGTCGACGTAGTCATGACCGTCAACCTGTTCGCCAACAAACGCCACGTAGAGCGATCCAGCGGTCGCATCGCGGGAATCCTTGACGACCGACGTCACCACCGTATCGGCGTCGGCCGCGAGCACTCCCCCGACGGCGTTCGCGATCCACTGTGCGGTAAGCGACGTCATCAGGACCTCTCGCGCTCGTCTGAGATGGGTTCCGAGACGATGCGCTCCGCGACGATGCGCGCGTGGGCCTCGAGGAACGCGTCGCGATCGTTGTACCTGTAGAACACTCCAGCGATCTCCTGAGTAGGCTCGTGCCCCTTGCCCGTCACGATCACGGTATCGCCTGGCCCGCCCAAGCGGAGTCCGTATTCGACGGCGGCGACGCGCGGTTCAATCTCATGGACGTCGCGCAAGTCGGGTCGAACCCTCTCTATCCCTGCACGAATAGCGGCCCTCACCGCGGACGGGACCTCGGAGCGAGGGTTCTCGTCGGTCAGCACGATGATGTCGGCCAGCCGCGCGGCGATCTCGCCCATGACCGGCCGCTTTCCCTGATCGCGGTCGCCGTCCGAACCGAAGATGAGAATGAGCTTGCCGGGAGTGATCGGTCGCACTCCTTCGAGCGCGAGGGTGAGCGCGTCGGGCGTGTGTGCGTAGTCGACGATCGCAAGGGGGTCGACATCGCTGCGTTCGATCAGGCGCTCCATGCGTCCAGGCACTCCGTGCGCCGTGGCGACGCCGCGAATCGCCGCGTCGAGGGGCACGCCTGCGGCGTGAGCAGCGACCACTGCCACCGCGGCGTTCGAGACGTTCACCAGTCCTGGCAAGGGGCTCTCGGCGGCGTGACGCGAACCATCCGGCGCCACAAGCGTGAAGCGCGAGCCGACGCCGTCGAGCCCCACGTGTGCATCCTCAACGTTCCAATCGCCGCGTGGCGATGCGGGTCGTGTGGACACCGTTTCCACGGGGATGAGCGCCTCCGCCGCAAGGCGCTGGGCATAGGCATCGTCAATACACACGACGCCCCTGCGCGACCTGCCTGGAGCGAAAAGCTTCGCCTTATCGGCCAAGTACCTGTCCATCGTCTTGTGGAAGTCGAGGTGGTCCCACTGAAGGTTGGTGAAGACGGCAACTGCGAAGTCGACGCCCGCGATGCGATCGAGCGCGGCCGCATGCGAGCTCACCTCCGTTACAGCAGCGGTGACCGACTCGTCGACCATGCGCGCCAGAAGTCCGTGCAGCACGGGAGCCTCCACCGTTGTGCGAGGCGACTCGATCGCCTGGTCACGGATGCGGAGTTCGACGGTGCCGAGCACTCCCCTGTGTGCGTGCACTTGGGCGAGCGCATTGTCGATGAAGTAGCTCGTGGTGGTCTTGCCATTCGTGCCAGTGATCCCGACAAGCGTTAATTGAGACGACGGATGACCGTAGACGGCCGCCGCCGCCTCGCCCATGGCAGCGCGCGTGTGCGTGGCGACCACCACGGGAATGGTCAGGCTGGCGGCCCGCACCATCTCGCGCCCGGCCTCGTCTGTGAGGATTGCGACCGCTCCGGCCGCAACCGCATCGACCGCAAAACGCGCGCCATGCTGCACCAGTCCGGAAAACGCGCCGAAGAGGTCTCCTGGGTGAACGTCGCGAGAGTCGACCGTCGCGCCCGTGACGAGAACATCCTCGCCATCGAGCGCGGATGGCTCGAGACCAGCCGCACCCAACAATTCACTCAAAGGGACGGGTTCGACGCGCGCCGGGCGCATCGTCATCGTCATGTCACTCCCAGGTCGTCGGGTATTGCGTCATGGTTCCCGTAGAGGGGGGCACGCGCAACGTCTGCAAGGCAAAGGTTGCCACGTCCTTGAACACCGGCGCGGCAACATCGCCGCCCCAGATCGAAGACTTGGGGTCATACATGATCACTGAGACGACGACGCGCGGGTTGTCGGCAGGCGCAATTCCCACGAAAGAGGCGACGATACGCGTCATCTTGCCGTTTTCGTCCGGGGCCTGGGCGGTGCCCGTCTTGCCTGCAACGAGGTAGCCGTCGATCCGCGCAGCCTTTCCGGTTCCGTCCTCGGTGACCTCGGTGAGCATGCTCATCAACTCGCTTGCGGTGTTCGACGAAACCACGCGAACGGGTGCACTTGCGTCTTTGGGCGTGAACGTCCCGTCAGCGTTGTCGAAGCCCTTGATGATCGTCGGCGCGACCTTGACGCCGCCATTTGCGACGATGCCGTAGACCTGCGCCGTCTGCAGCGCCGTCACGGACACGCCCTGACCGAACGCCGTCGCGTACTTGGTGCGACCGTCCCACTTGTTCCAAGGCTTGAGAATTCCGGGAGACTCCGACACGAAGCCAATTCCCGTACGTGTACCAAGGCCGAACGCGGTCATGTAGTTGTAACGTGTC
>JAYTGI010000406.1:0-8615 GCA_043733605.1 Demequina sp.
CATGACCATCGTCGAGAGGCTTCCTGAGACCAAGAGCGGCATCGGCGTCGTAGCGGCGGCCGCTGTGGGCGCCTGGGTAGGTGCCTACGCGCTCAACGAGCGCATGTGGGACTCGCTTTTGTACGACAGCATCGGCCTTGACCCGGAAACCCGCGCCGCGAGCGCGCTTCACTTTTTCCTCTACGACACCACCAAGATCGCGCTGCTCCTCACCGGCATCATCTTTGTGGTGGGCGTGCTCCGCACGTTCATCACGATCGAGCGCACTCGCGCTCTTCTCGGAGGCAAGCGAGAGGGCGTCGGCAACGTCATGGCCGCTGGCCTCGGCGTGGCCACCCCGTTCTGTTCATGCTCGGCGGTGCCAGCGTTCATCGGCTTCGTTGGCGCGGGCGTGCCCATCGGCGTGACGCTAAGTTTCCTTATCGCCTCGCCGCTTGTCAACGAGATCGCGGTGGGGCTGTTGTGGACCACGTTCGGGTGGAACATCGCGCTGATGTACGTCGGGGCTGGCCTGACAATCGCGATCGGGGCTGGCTGGGTGCTTGGCCGGATGGGCGCCGAGCGCTGGGTCGAACCCTTCGTGTTGCGCCCGCTCACCGCACGGGCCAACCTGCTGGGCGACGCAAGCAATGCGGGCGGT
The DNA here is from genome assembly GCA_043733605.1 of Demequina sp. Taxonomy (GTDB): domain Bacteria; phylum Actinomycetota; class Actinomycetes; order Actinomycetales; family Demequinaceae; genus Demequina. The sequence goes on from JAYTGI010000406.1 coordinate 641, forward strand.
GCGGGGGGAGCTGCGATCGAGACCGGGCTTTCCGCTCAGATGCGCGTCCGCATCGGCCTGCAGGAGGTCCGCCTGATTTTGAGCAAGGTGTGGCCCTACTTGCTCGTGGGTGTCGCCCTCGGTGGCGCCATTCACGGCTGGGTGCCCTCTGACTTCTTCGCGGCACACGCCGGGCCTGACAACCCATTTGGCGTGCTCGTCGCAGTGGGGATCGGCGTGCCGTTGTACTCGAACGCCGCGGGCGCTTTGCCGCTCGTCGAGGCGCTCGCGGACAAGGGCGTGCCGATGGGCACCCTTCTCGCATTCATGATGAGCGTGGTCGCCTTGTCGTTGCCCGAAATGATCCTGCTCAAGCGCGTGCTCAAGTTGCCGCTGCTGGGAGCCTTCACAGCCGTCGTGGCCACAGGCATCGTCGCCGTTGGCTATCTCTTCAACGCCATCCTCACTTAAGGAAACAACATGAATATCAAGGTGCTTGGCTCCGGTTGTGCCAACTGCGTCCGTCTCGAGACGAACGTCAAGGAGGCCCTCACCGCAACGGGCATCGCCGATGCCACGGTCGAGAAGGTCACCGACTACGCCGACATCGCGGCATGGGGAATCATGTCGACACCCGGCCTGGTGATCGACGGCGCAGTCATGGTGAGCGGGCGCGTGCCCGACGCGGCGGAGATCGCTCACTTGATTGCTTCTGCTCGCTAGGGTCGCCTCAGATGGGCGTGCTGTACCTGAAGTGCCCGGGTGGGGGTGCCCTGAGGAGAGTCATGACCGTCGTCGACTGCGCGATGTATGCGTCAAAGGGGTCTCGTGTTCACGACGCCGTGAGCGTCAAGGACGCGGCGGCGCCCGCCAAGCGCTCTTGCGGCTTCGCGTGACTGGGCCTCTTGTGGCCGAGCGATCAAGAACTCGACAGTGTTGGCGCGGCTTTTGGGGTGCACGCCCTGGCGATCGAGGATGCGATGAAGGGCCAGCGGCGTTCAAACTGGAGCGCTACGGCGAGGACCTCGCCCTTGTGGTGCGTTCGGCTCGGTGACTCGAGTCCACTGAGACGGTCGACTTTGGCGACGCCCACTTGTTTGTGGCGCCAAAGGAAGTGGTGTCTTTGAGGCTCGCGGAGGCGCCGGATCTTGGTGCGGTGCGCACCCGCCGTGCTCGACCATGTCGCCGACTCGTATGGGCCCGTGGTCGCGGGGTGGTCACCCGTGATCATGACGATGCGGATCCCTGCGCGCTGGGCGTTGGCGATGGCGTCGCGAGCCTCTGGCCGCGAAGGGTCCACCAAGCCCGCACCGCCGAATTCGCTCAGGCCCATCAGGCGCTTGGCGTCCAGAAAGGCCACGTCCGTCGGGTCGCCGTTGATCTGGCCGCCGTCCACGAGCCAGACCGTCATGGTGACCGCGAACGCCGCGAGCAAGAGGTGGACGAGGGGGTCGGCGAATCGGAGGAGCAAGGGTCGCTCCCAACACACGCGCTTTCGGGCGGTGAGCGAATTGGGTCCGTCCGCGGCGAGACGGCTCGCGGCCTCTTCTGCCGAGAGGCCAACGGTCACATCCGCACCCGCGAGACGAACCACCTCGTCGGCGGTGAGCATGGCGACATCGGCCGTCGTATTCACTTCCGGCATATTCGATCGTCGCCCGGTGCCTACCGCGCGTCAGGGGACCTCGGTCCACGGTAGAGCCGGGCCGGCGAGTGTGCGATCTGAGCCGACAATATGACGCGAGCAAGGCGACGGCGGTTTGCCGCCCGTCGCGAGCCGTCCTTGACGCCCTATCGAACACGTGTTCGAATGTTCACATGAGATGGGAACGCCAGACGCTTGAGGCGACGGCGCCAGATGCGCTGCCAGGGCTTGCCAAAATCAGCAACCTGATTCGCTCAGTTCAGACCCCTGAGTTCGCGGGCGTGATCTTCCATGAGGTCGCAGCCAAGTCGGCCCTGAATCGGGTGCCGCCAGGCGGCCCCGTACCCTTCGCGTGGACCATCAATCCTTACAGGGGCTGTTCGCACGCTTGCGTGTATTGCTTCGCAAGGCCCAGCCACACCTATCTCGAGCTGGACGCAGGCACGGACTTCGACACGCAGGTTGTCGTCAAGGTCAACGTGGCAGAGGTGCTCAGGCGCGACCTTGCCAGGCCGTCGTGGGCGGGGGAGCACGTGGCGCTCGGCACCAACACGGATCCGTACCAGCGAGCAGAGGGTCGCTACCGGTTGATGCCGGGGATCATCACGGCGCTCGCGGAGGCGCGCACGCCGTTCTCGATCCTCACGAAGGGCACCTTGCTGCGCCGCGACCTACCACTGCTGGTGGATGCCGCGCAGTCAGTCGACGTCCAATTGGCCATGTCAATTGCGATCTTTGACGACGAGTTGCAGTCCACGATGGAACCGGGAACCCCCACGACGGCCGCACGCCTGTCCACGGTGGCGGCCGCCGCGAGCGCCGGGTTTCGGGTCTCGGTCTTCATGATGCCGATCCTGCCGTTCCTCACCGACGATGAGGAACACCTCGATGATGCTCTTGGCCGGATCAAGGCCGCGGGTGCCTCCCACGTCACCTACTCAGGCCTGCATCTGCGACCAGGCGTGAAGGAGTGGTTCGCGCGGTGGCTCAATGCGTACCGCCCCGACCTCACACCCCGGTACCGCAGGCTCTACGGCGACGGCGCGTACGCCCCAAAGCAGTACCGCCGTCAGCTCGCATCGGTCATCAAGCCGCTGATCGCGGCACACGGTCTCGCCGGGGCCGAGCCGGAATCCGCGACTCGTGAGGCCGCGACTCGTGAGGCCGCGATTCGAGAACCCGCGATTCGAGAACCCGCGTCGCGCGCCGAGGCACGCGACGCTGACGGGGAGTGGCGCGACAACAGGCAAACTCGCATGCGGTCGGAACCGGCTCTCGTGACCGCCACGCTCTTCTAGGCGTAGTCGCGCCGTGGAGCGGGTCTAGTCGTCGGACTCCAGGATTGTCTTCAGGTTCGCAAGCATCTGGTCGAGCGTGTGCTGATTGATCTTGTCCATGATCGCGGCGTTCACCATGCGCTGCAGCTTTGAGGCGTCGACGTCATAGATCACCTCGGAGTAGATGTGCGTGGTGTGGTCGTCGACCGCCGAGAACTTGTAGTCCCACGTGGCTTTCACATCGCCTTCGAGCTTGAGAGTCACGCGCTCGTTCACGTCGTAGTTGAGCCCGGACGCCTTACCGGTGAGGTCGACGCCTGCCATGTTGAAGCGCCAGTCGAAGGTCTGTTCGAGGCATGCCTCGGCGGGCGTGATGTTCGTGTTCTCGTTCAGATTAGGAATGAACGCAGGGCCGTTATATGCGGAGGCCGTGTAGTCGAAGACCTCACTCAGCGGCCTGTTGATCGAAACTTCGCCAGATGCGTTTGCCATGGCGGATCCCCTCTCACGCTGTGGGGGCTACCGTGCCCCTCGTCACGATGACGCTACACGCCACACGTGGTTCTGGACAGATTTGCGGAACAGATTGCGCCACAGTTTCACTTTGGGGGTGAGACGCCCCGTGGTGACCACGACCGTCACCACTCCCGCGACGCCGACGCATGTCACGTGTGCGGCACCTCCCACGAGCGCGGCGCGTGGCTCGGCGCGTGGCTCGTAGCGCGCGCGGACCATTGCCGCCGACCGTGCAGCCGCCGCGAAGACCGCATCGGCCCTCATGCCCCAGACCAACCAAGGTCGCAACCACCATGCGACGGCGGCGATGGGAATCGCGAAGCTCGCGAGCATCCAAGCCTGCGGGGCCATAGCCCCAACCAGCGCTAAGGTGGCGATCAATAGTTCAGGGCCCCGCCACAGGACCGCCCGCGAATGCATCAGGGGGAGGATTGTCATATGCGCGAGCAACAGGCCTCCGAGGCAAGCGAGCAACGTAGCGATCAGCACCATGAGGCACACCCTAGGGCCTCGCTGTGGGCGTATGTCCAGGAGCGGTTTCCGCCCTCACTCGTGGGGATGCTGGCGGTGAGCTTCGGCGCTGGCTGCGTGGGCCTGTTTGGAGGCAGGGGCATGGCGCGAGCCGTCGATTGGTGGATGTTGGGTGGCTTCGCGCTTCTCTATGTCGCTCTCTTGTTGCGCTATCGCGTTGTCGACGAGTGGAAGGACTACCGGCACGACGCGCGCCACTACCCCGACCGCCCGGTTCCCAGGGGAGCAATCTCGGTGCGCACGCTCGCGACGATGGGCATCGGCGCGGTGGCGACGGAACTTACCTTGGCGGCCGTGCTCGGCGGCACACGCGGGCTCATCCTCTATGCGGTCGTCACGGTCCTGACCGTCGGTACTGCCACGGACTTCTTTGCCAAGTCCTTCTTTGAACGGCACTTCACCGTATCCTTCCTGGTACATCAACTGGTGTACGTGCCAATGTTCGCTTGGGCCGCGGTCGCCATGGGAGCATCCCTGAGCGCGGCCGCCACGTGGTGGGGAATTACCTCGCTGGTGTGTCTCTTCGTCTCCGCCGAGTTGGTGCGCAAGTTCAAGCCGCGTATGTCCGTCGAGGGCGGCCAGGTGGCGGACACGTACGGCGCGGTATGGGGGCGCAGGCTCGCGCTGCTCGGGACGCTTGCGTTGGTGCTTGCGGCCGGGTGGTGCGCACACGTCGCCGTGGGATCGTGGGTCGCGCTCGGAGTCTCAGTATTCGCAGCGATCGTGATTGCGACGCGCCACCGATCCGACGCGTGGGTCATGGCGGGCGCAGGTGCACACGTGCCCCTCTTGGCCTTGGCGATGGTTTTGTGAGGATCGGCGGTGTGGGGATGATCGGCGCCAAAGCCGAGGGCCTACTTGCCCTGCGGGGGGATTACCCCGACCTCGTGCCCGAATTCGTGGTGATTCCCGTCGCGAGCGTGCTGCGGAGCGGGGCGGATTGGCTGGATCGGGCACACGACGCCGCGCGCCTGGCGCTCGCGACGAGCGGTGTGTACGGTGGCGCGGGCAACGCAGCGGGCGCCGATGCCGGTGCGGGCAATTCAGCGGGCGCCAGCGCTGTCCAGGCCCCCGAAACGCTCGCAGACATTGCAGCGTCCGCGGAACTGAACGCGGACGCCTTGGCCGAGCTCATGGGGCCGGCCGCCACCTGGCCGCTTGTCTCCGTCCGAACCTCCGCCATCAGCGAGGACGGGCCGGAGCGCTCCTTCGCGGGGCTGTACGTCACCCACCTGGACCAGTCCGCGTCCGACGTGGGCGGCGCCGTCCTCGATTGCATTCGATCTCTCGTGAACGAGCGAGTGATCGCCTATGCGCGGGCCGCGGGCGTCACAGAGCTCAAGGTTGGGGGCTCCGTTGTGGTGCAGCGCATGGTGACGGGGAGGATCGCGGGTGTGATGTTCACCCAGACCGGCAGGGGAGCGCTAGAGGTGGCCTACTCCGACGCGGGGCCCGACGCGGTGGTCCGAGGCGAGAAGGCCCGCCATTTCTCTGTGCGCGCAGTAGATCCGGTGCCGCGCCGCGGACCTGTGCCACGTCGATTGCTGCGCATCGGCCGCGAGCTCCAGCGCACCAACGGCGCCAGTGATGTCGAGTTCGCGGCATCGGGGCGGCGCTTATGGCTTCTCCAGGTCCGTCCGGTCACCGCGCCCGATCGCACATCCACGCTTGCGTGGGACTCATCGAACATCGGCGAGAACTACCCCGGCGTGACCCTTCCGCTGACCTATTCCTTCATCCGTGGCGTCTACGCGGAGGTGTATCCGGCCTTCTTCCGGCTGCTCGGTCGCAACGGCGCACAACTTCGCAAGCAATCCCATGTGTTTGGCAACACGCTCGGATACGTGTTCGGGCGCGTGCACTATCAGATCGACAACTGGTTCCACATGGCGGCAATGCTGCCAGGTGGGCGTGCAAACGAGGATTTCTTTGCGGACATGCTGCGGCCAGTGAAGAGGTCGGACGGGCACCGCAAGGCGCGACCTGGCGTGTGGGGCGCAGTGGTGCTCGGGTTCGCTGCGCTGCGCTTCGCCGTGGTCCTCGCAGCCTCCGAGCGGCGATCCCGCCGCTTCCGGCGCGACTTTGAGCGTCGATACGCCCGCTACTCGGCGATCGACTTCGAAGGCCTGGCGCCCGATGCTGCGCTGACGGCTCTCGCTCACATCCGCACCGACCTCTTGGCGCTGTGGGCGGTGCCCATCCTCAACGACGTGCGACTCATGATCGCCCACGGTCTGTTGTTGCGATCCTTTGGGCAGGGACGCAACGCCGACTACCTTGCCTTCATGTCAGGACTCACAGACAGGGTCAGCGTGGCGCCACTCACCGCGCTCAGCGCGCTTGGCAAGGAATTGGCTGGACTCGGTCAACAGCCGGAGTTCACGGAGGCGGGGCGAGCCGCGCTGGATGCGTACCTGGACAGCTTCGGCGGTCGCGCGCCGGATGAGCTTCAGCTCGAGAATCCGCGCCTGGGCGATGATCGTGCCCAGTTGGTGGCGCTCGCGGCCCACGCCGCAGCGGCGCCTCCACGCCCCGAGCCGACGCCCCCTCCGAGAGGAACGATGCCGCAGCGGGTCATCGGCGCCCACGTGCGCCGGGCGATCGATCACAGGGAGCGCTTCCGCTTCAACAGGGCTCAGGTATTTGGATTGGCGCGCCACGCCTTTTTGGGCGCTGGGGCCGCGCTCACTCGGGCGGGCCTGCTCGACGAGGTGCATGACGTGTTCTGGGTGACCGAATCCGAGTTGACGGATGTGGTCTTTGGCCACTCCTGGTCAGCGGATCTGCGTCCCTTGGTGGCGCAGCGCAAGTCGATGCGGGCGGACTACGACGCCGCTCAACCGACCAGGCGGCTCGTGGGATCCGGGGCCGTCGCGATTGCGTCCGTGCGCGCCGACCAAGCGGTCGCCAAGGGCGAGTTGGCGGGTCAAGGGGTATCGCCAGGCCGCTTCACGGGAGAGGTGTTGGTGCTGACAGAGTTCGATGCCAACGCCGACGTGCGTGGCAAGTTGCTCGTGACGCGGCACGTCGACCCGGGGTGGACGCTGCTCTTCGTTTCTGCGGGAGGAATCATCACCGAACGCGGCAACGCGCTGTCGCACGTTGCCATCATCGGGCGCGAGCTCGGCATCCCCGTGATCGCGGGCGCGCCGGAGGCCACCACTGCGCTGCGCAGCGGCGACACTGTTGACATGGACGGCACGACGGGAGGGATCCATGTTCACGCCTCGTGACTGGTGGCAGAAGCTGGGACCGGCTGGCCTTGTCACGATCGCCTCGCTCACCTCCGCCTGGGCCGCCCTCGGCTTGCTGGTGACGGGGCACCTTCGAGCAAGCGTGTTCGCGGCGCTCGTCGCCTTTTTGCTCGACATGGTGGATGGCCTGGTCGCCAGGAGGACGGGCACCACGAGCGACTTTGGTCGGACATTCGACTCCCTGGCCGACCTCGTGAACTACTCAGTATGGTCTGGCCTTGCTGTCGCTCTCTGGATCGTCCCTGGTATATTGGGGTGGATCATCGGAGGGTTGATTGTCGTAGGGGGATCTGTAAGGCTCGCACGGTTCACCGTCGACGGCTTTGACGATGGACCGATCAAGTACTACAGGGGAGTCGTGACCCCTCACCTCACCCTCGCTGCGATGGTGCTGATGCTCATCGGGGCGCGCGTGCCAGTGCCAGCCGTCGTCGCGGCGACCGTGCTCGTGGTGCTCGCCATCGCCCAGCTCTCCGGCTTCAAGATGCGCAAGACGGGCAGGCAGGCATACTGGGCGGCACTCACCGTGCCGTTGGCACTTGGAGCGGCGCTGTGGCTGCCCTAGCGCCCGTCACCGTTTCGGTCGTGAGCGGAGGCTCGTCCGCAGTCACGGACGCCATCGTGGAAGCCATCGTCGCCGCTCAGCGCACGACGAGGGCGGTAGCTCCCCGGTCTCGCCGCGCGCTCCACAGGGCAGCAAGTCGCGGGCTCCTCATCGCGGCGCATAGCTCAGAGGCGCTCATCGGATGGGTAATTGCCGAACCGAGCGGGCC
>JAYTGI010000407.1:0-8596 GCA_043733605.1 Demequina sp.
CCATCTCCCACCCCACCACCCACGCCACCCGTCGCGGCGGCCTCGACCTGGTCCTTTAGGAGATTGCATGAGTATTGATGCCACCGCGGCCGCCGGTATGAGTACCGGCACCGCCCCCGCGTCCGCGCCAAAGCAGAACATGGACTCGGAAGTCTTCATGAAGCTGTTGGTTGCGCAGTTGCGCAACCAGGATCCGAGTTCGCCGATGGACACCAACCAGATGATGGCTCAGCAGACCCAGATGGCGTCACTCGAGCAGCTGACCAAAATGTCAAACACCTCGAGTGAGCAGTTCTCGCTCACGATGCGCATGGCCGCCATGAACATCGTTGGCAAGTCCGTGAGTTACACCGCTGCGGACGGGTCTGTCGTCAGCGGATCCGCCACCGGCGCATCGTTCGCCAATTCCGTCCCCACCATCAAGGTGGGCGGCGCCAGCGTCAATCTCGACAGCATCTTGTCCATCGATCCCACGGCCGCCTGACCGTCCACACTAGTTAAGGAAGAACCATGCTTCGTTCCCTCTTTTCCGGCATCTCGGGCCTTCGCGCCCACCAGACGATGCTCGACGTCACCGGAAACAACATCGCCAACGTCAACACGGCAGGCTTCAAGGCCTCGCAGGTGCAGTTCCAGGACACCCTGTCTCAGGTGCTCTCCAACGCGGGTGCGGCGCAGCCTGGCATCGGCGGTACCAACCCCGCGCAGGTGGGTCTTGGTGTCAAGGTTGGCGGTATCACCACCAACTTCCAGCAGGGCGCCTCTCAGCTCACCAACCGACAGACGGACATGATGATCTCGGGCGACGGATTCTTCGTGGTGAGCAAGGGTGGCGAGCAGTTGTACTCCCGCGCTGGAGCATTCTCCTTCGATGCGGTCGGACAACTTGTCACGCCCGATGGTGGTTTAGTGCAGGGCTGGGCGGCCGACGGTACTGGCAACATCGACCTGAACTCGCCACTCGCGACCCTTCGGCTGCCCGTGTCGACCCTCATGGGCGCGCAGGCCACCACCGGCTCGTCCTTCGAGGGCAACCTGCCGTACGACGCGGCTGTTGGCAAGGTGCTCAATCGACAGATCGATGTCTTCGACGGCACGGGTGCGCCGCACTCCATGAACCTTGGATTCACGCGCACCGCAACGGGCTGGGACATCGCAGGCACCGTCGCGGGAACAACGGCGACTCAGACGGGCACCGTGACGTTCAACACCGACGGCTCGCTCAACGCGGTGACGTTTGGTGCGCTCCCAGCGGACGCAGCGGTAGGTACCCAGGCGATCACTGTCGACCTGACGGCGCTCACAAGTTTCGCGGGCCTTGAGACCATTAAGGCGTCAAGCCAGACCGGCCGCGCCGCTGGTGGACTCCAGTCCTTCGCGATCAACTCCGATGGGACGCTGTTGGGTTCGTTCTCGAACGGCCTCAAGCAGGCCATCGGCCGCGTCGCGCTTGGCAACTTTGGCAACCCCTCCGGTCTGGAGAAGTCCGGATCGTCGCTATACCGTCCCACCGTCAACTCGGGCGACGCCCAGGTGGGCGCTGCGGGCTCTGGCGGACGAGGCGTCCTCTCCGGTGGTTCGCTTGAGATGTCCAACGTGGACCTGTCGGCCGAGTTCACCAACCTGATTGTGGCTCAGCGCGGATTCCAGGCGAACTCTCGCGTGATCACCACCTCTGACGAGCTCCTACAAGAGCTCGTCAACCTCAAGCGATAGGCAAAGCGGCGGCTTGCCGTCCTCACCTCGCGGGCGCGCCCCTCGCAACGGTTCACCTCACCGTTGGGCGCGTCGGGCACCGCGGGTTGAAGGGCGGCATCGGGCGCCATCACCGCTTGGCCTAGCGTTCGCGAATGGCCGGATCCTCACGAGGGGTCCGGCCATTCGTGTGTGGACCCCCGCATCCTTGCGGCGCAAAGTTCGCACGCTTGCCTTCGCGCGTTCGCTCACACGAGGGGGTTAAGCGCCGATGAAGTAGGGGACAGCGGCTCATGGATGGGCCGCGAAGGACTGACCAGGGATGGTGAAACCGTGATTATCTTGATGCGCCTCAACGGCCAGCGCTTTGCGGTGAACCCTGACCTCATCGAGCGGGTTGAGTCAACGCCCGACACGATCGTCACTCTTGTCGATGGCACCAAGTACCTCGTCAAGGAGGACATGGAGGCGATCGCGGAGCTCGTCATCGAGCATCGCGCCGCGGTCGTCGCGCGCGCCATCGACGTGTCCCACACGGAAGAGAATTCCGGCCTTGCTTCGGTGACCGGTTTGCGCCAGCAACCCCGACTGACGGTGGCACCGGAGGCTGACTGATGGATGTCGCCACCATCATTGGAATCAGCGCCGCGTTTGGCGCCGTCCTTCTGTCCATCATCATGGAGGGCTCGTCCCCGATGTCGGTCATCCTGCCGCCTCCGATGCTTCTCGTCATCGGCGGCACCCTTGGAGCAGGCCTGGCTAGCACGACCATGGTCGACTTCATGAAGGCCTTCGCCGGCCTCCAACGATTCATGCTCTTCAAGAAGCCAGACATGAACGCGTCCGTCGACACCATCGTCAAGCTTGCTGACAAGGCGCGCCGCGAGGGACTTCTCGCGCTCGAGGACGCGACCAAAGAGATCGATGACGACTTCCTCAAGGATGGCCTGCAGTCCGCCATTGATGGCACTGATCCTGACGATCTGCGCGCCATGATGGAGTCCCGCATCGACGCCAAGAAGGCGCGCGACAAGGTCATGGCCAAGATCTTCACCGATATGGGCGGATTCGCACCGACGATCGGAATCATCGGCACCGTGGTGGCTCTTGTGCACGTGCTTGGGAACCTCAACGATCCGTCGACAATCGGTGAGAGCATCGCGTCGGCATTTGTCGCAACACTGTGGGGCCTGCTCACGGCGAACCTCATGTGGCTGCCCCTCGCGAGCCGCATCAAGCGGGTTTCGGAACTTGAGGGCGCCCACATGGAACTCGTCATGGAGGGGCTACTTGCAATTCAGGCGGGCGGCAATCCGCGTGTCGTCGGCCAGCGCCTTCGTTCGCTGGTTCCCGACCAGCCCAAGCAGGCCAAGGAGGCGGCATGAGCCACGCACCCGCGGGCAACGGCCGCGCCAGAAAGCACGAGGAGGAAGAGCACGAGAACCACGAAAGGTGGGCCGTCTCCTACGCCGACATCATGACGGTGTTGCTCGCGTTGTTCATCGTGCTGTACGCGATGTCGGTGGTAGACAAGTCGAAGTTCGATCAGTTGCGCACGTCTCTCGCTATCGGCTTTGGCTCGCCTCCGGTGTCGATGCTCGAGGGCTCGTCGGGACCGCTCAGCGGAGTTGAGTCCTTCCAGATTGCACCCGACTTCACGGGTGTGTCGGGAGACTCGAGGCCCGAAAGCAGCACCACCGCCACGGTCGAGATGTCTCAAGAAACAATCGACTTCCTGGCGGCGACCCAAGAGTACGAACAACTCAGTGACATCGAGAAGCAAATCCAGCAACAACTCGATGCTCAGGGCCTCAGCGCTTCCGTCGACTACAAGATCAACGAACGAGGACTGGTCATTGGCCTCATAGGTTCTGACGTCTTCTTTGCGCCGGATGACGCGGCGCTCACCGCTACCGCTCAACTGGTGGTCGACACGATCGCGGCTCCGATCAGGAATCAGTCGCGACAGGTCTCGATCGAGGGTCACGCGAACGTCTTGCCATCGCAGCACTACGCGACCAACTGGGAGCTCTCAAGTGACAGGGCGACCAAGGTGTTGAGGCGCTTTGTTGAGGCAGGCGGCGTCGCCGGAAGTCAGATTTCGGCGGTCGGGTACGGCGATGCACGGCCAGAGACGGCGGGCACGTCCCCCGAGGCGCTCGCTGCAAACAGGCGCGTCGACATTGTGATCCAATCTGCACAATCCGAGGCGGTGAGGGCGCTGTTGCCGCAACTCGCCAAGGCGCTCGCGGACGGCACCCTTACCGAAGCGGACCTTCGCGCACAGATAGAGGCGGCGAACGCGATCGCGGTCGCAGCCGCCGCCAGCCAAGGAGGTGGAGCATGAGTACGGAGGCACGCGTCGTGGCGCCCCAACAAAAGATCGGAGTCCGGCCCACAGCGACCGCGGCTTCCGCAACGGACAAAGCCCCCAAGAAGGTTGGCAAGAAGAAGAAGCTGATCCTCATCGGCTCCGTGGTGGCCGTGCTCGCGCTCGTGGGGGCTTACTGGTTCCTTGCGGGGCCGGGGAAGGCGACCCCTGCGGCGGCGGGCGTCGATGCCACCGCGTCGCCAGAGCCGACATACGACCTGGGCGAGGTGCTGGCAATCGACTCGATCAGCATCAACCTTCAGGGCGGCCACTACTTGCGACTCGGAATGGGGCTCCAATTGATAAAGGCCGTCGAAACCGCGCCCGAGACGGCCAAGGCGCTCGACGCCGCGATCGCCCTCTACTCGGGCCACACCACGGAGGAGCTCGCAGATCCCACCATCCGCGAGGAACTCAAGAAACAGCTGGGCGAGACGCTCTTTGAGCTGTATGACGGCGACGTGGTCGCCGTCTACTACACGGACTTTGTGACGCAATAGGGGACTGACGGAGAGGCGTTTCTCACACCACACGCGTATGGCCCCTTGTCTCCCACGGGGAATGCTTGACGCGCCCGCATGCCCGACGATGGGGCGGGCGTGACGAGTCGGGCATCCCAAAGGCGCAAGCGTGGATCCGGCGTGCCCGAGGTGTATGACTTCCGGCAGCCGATGACGCTGACGCGCGAGCACGGCCGCGCGCTTGAAATGGCGTTGCAGACCTTCGCGAGGCAGTGGGGCACGCTACTGAGTTCGCGACTTGGCGCGCTCACAACCGTGAACCTCGACACAGTCGAGATGCGCACGTATGACGAATACATTCAGTCGTTGCCCCAAGTGACGACCACGATCGTCATGCAAGTGGAGCCGAGTAGGACCCCCGCGATATTGCAGATCCCCAACGACGCGACGATGACGCTCATCGATTGCCTTCTTGGCGGTCCGGCAACAACGCTTGAGATTCCATTCAGGGAGCTCACCGAGATCGAGTGGCACCTGATGAAGGACATGCTCGACCTCGCGGCGAATGAGTTGGCGTACGGCTTCCAGCCGATTATGAGGCTTGCCTTCGAGGTGAGGGCGGTCAAGTACAACCCGCACTTTATCCAGCTCATCGCCGCCACGGAGCCCGTGCTTGTCGTGAGGTTCGACATGTCGGTGGGCCCGGTACAGGCACCGATTAGCCTCATGCTCGTTGCCGAGCCGATTCTCGCCGAGCTGCGTGCCGCCGATGACATGGGTGGCAGGTCCGACGAGGAGCAGAGGGAACACGCCGCGGCGCTCGAACGCCTTGCCGCGCGCATGACCGAGGTGCCCTTGCCTGTATCGGTGCGCTTCAGGGGCCGGTCGATGGGCGCCCGCGAGATTTCCCGCCTCGAGGTGGGGTCGCTCATTCGGCTTGGCCACAGCTCTGACCGCCCGCTCGACGTCGTCGTTGGCGACGTCACTCTTGCCCACGCCGCCATCGGGGTTAACGGAACCCGCGTGGCTTGTCTCGTCGTCTCCACTGAGGAGGAAGCATGACCACTGCAACCACGACCGGCCGCGTAGCGGCGGAGGAACTCGCCGCGCTCTTGCCCACGGCGGTGCCTCTCCGCGTCGCCGACTTCGATCCCGCGACGGCGCCCGCAGCGGACGCCTCTGCGGTGCGCGCGCACTTCGTCGGGTCAACCAGCGCCGACCTCATGGTGGTTGCTGACCAGGCGATCGCGGCTGCGCTTGCAAGTGCAGGCGACGACGTGTCTGCGGCAGATGCACTCAGGCCAGCGCTCGAGGCTGCCGCAGCGACGCTCGGCGCGGGAGTGCTCGACAACGCAGAAATTCTTCCCATAGGAGACTCGCTGACCGACCCCGACGTCGAGGTCTTCGCTCTTGTTGGCGGCGACGGAGTGGCTCAGGCCTGGTTCGGCATTCGGGTCAGGGTCATCGCTGCGAAGCCCCGCGCGTCAGCCGAGCCCGCCGTGATGGACGCCGCCACCGAGCGTGCGCGCATGCGTCTCTTGCACGATGTGGAACTGGTCCTGACCGCCGAGATCGGTCACACACGTCTGCCGATGCACCAGGTGCTCGACCTGGTTCCAGGCACGATTCTTGAGCTCGACAGGGCCGCCGGTTCTCCAGCAGACGTCATGGTCAACGGCAGGCTAGTGGCCCGAGGCGAGGTTGTGGTCGTCGACGAGGACTACGGCATTCGCATCACGGAGATCGTGTCCGCGGAGAATGGCCTGTAGTGGAGACCCTCATTCTCGCGGCGCGCGTCGGCCTGTCATTGGCCGCAGTGCTTGGACTCATGTGGTGGCTCTCTCGCCGCATGCAGTCCTCGACGCTCATGCGTCGGCGTCGCCGCGAGACGCTCACCGTTCTTGGCCGCCAACAGCTTGGCGGCAAGTCGGGAGTGGCCCTCATCGAGGCATCGGGCCGCAGGCTCGTGATCGGTTACGGCGAACAGGGCGTCACGCTCTTGCACGATGCAGGGGACGTCCCTGAGGTCGACGAGGATGTCGAAGCGTCGACGTCCCACGCGGCCGATCTCGATGGCGAATTGATGTCGCTCACGAATTCCGATGCGTCTGGCGCATCGTCCGTGAGCCGTGCGGCGATGTCCGCGCCTGCCCATGCCCGTTCGACGTCGGCCCGGATGGCTGACGCACGAAGGCCCCGCTCACCCCTCGAGGGATCGATCCTTGCGCCGGACACCTGGCGCAAGGCGGTGGTGGCGGCGCAAGAACGGACCACTCGTCGTTCATGACCCTTGCCACGCTTCGGCGTCAACGGTGGGCCGTGCGCGCGCGATCGCTTTCGATAGCGGGTGCGCTCGCGTTCGCGGTTGCCCTGGTCTTTGCTGGTCCCGCGGCTGCCGTCGTCGGCCCCTCCGTCGTGGGCCCCTCCGTCGTCGGTCCCACCGTCGTGAGTCCAATCGAGCCTTCGGCTCCTGTCGCGCCAGTTGACCCCACCGTCGCGGCTGGTCCTGGCATCTCGGTGGGCATCAATGGCATTGATGGCTCACCGTCCAGTTCGATCGTCGTGCTCGTCGCGATTACTTTGCTTTCGGTGGCGCCGTCGCTGCTGCTGATGACCACAAGCTTCACCAAGGTCTTCGTGGTGCTTGTGCTCACGAGGAACGCGCTGGGCTTGCAAGGCACGCCCCCCACGCAAGTGCTCGCAGGCCTGTCGCTGTTCTTGAGCCTGTTCATCATGGGACCCGTCCTTGGCCAGATGAATGACGACGGCATTCAGCCGTACATTCACGGCGAGATGACGTTTGGTGAGGGTCTCGACGCCGCGGTGGTGCCGCTCAAGGGCTTCATGCTTGAGCACACGAGGGAGTCCGACATCGCGCTGATGACGCGCGCCGCTGACGCCGCCAACCCCGAGACCCAAGCCGACGTGTCGATGACCACGCTGATGCCAGCGTTCATGCTCTCGGAGTTGAGGTCGGCATTCATCATCGGCTTCGTGATCTTCGTGCCGTTCTTGGTGATCGATCTCGTGGTCTCGGGCGCCCTTATGTCGATGGGCATGATGATGCTCCCCCCGGTCATGGTCTCGCTGCCGTTCAAGTTGTTGCTGTTTGTGCTCGTCGACGGCTGGACCCTGGTGATCACCGCCCTGATTGGCAGTTATCGCTGATGGACACCTCTGCCGTCCTCGACATCGGCTACTCCGCGCTCGTTCTCGCCGCGAAGCTTTCCGCGCCCTTGCTCATCACCGCACTGGTGGTCGGGTTTGCCGTCTCGCTCTTTCAGTCCGTCACACAGATCCAGGAAGTGACGTTGTCCTTCGTTCCTAAGGCCGTGGCTGTAGGCCTGGCCCTGTTGATCGCGGGCCACTGGATGATTCAGGAGTCGGTCTCCTTCACCAACGCGCTCTTTGAGCGCATCCCAGGCCTGTTGGCGGGATGACGTGAACCTGCCGTTTGACCTGGGACTGGTCGAGACCACGATGCTTGCGGGGATGCGACTGATTGCGTTCCTTGTGGTCGCTCCGCCGTTCCACGTCAAGGCCTTCCCCGCCCCTGTCAAGATGGCAATTGCGTTGGGTCTTGCGCTGGTCGCGGGTCCGCGAGCGGTCGAGGCCGCGGGTTCTGTTCCGGGGACGATGCTGGCTTCGGGATCGATGGAGTTCATCGGGGCGCTCGTGCTTGAGCTTGTGGTCGGGCTCGGCCTTGGCTTCCTTGTGCGTATGGTCTTCGCCGCGGTGCAGTCCGCAGGCGCGATCATCGACGTCTTTGGCGGCTTCCAGATGGCCCAAGGCTTCGACCCACTCAACCAGACACAGGGATCGATCTTTGCCAAGTTCTACGAGTTCACGGCCCTGGCGCTCCTCTTTGCGTCTAACGGTCATCAATTGGTGCTTGGCGGACTCGTGCGTAGCTTTGATGCGCTTCCGTTGGGGAACGGCTTCAACACCGACGCGATGGGGCACCTTTTGACAAGCGGCATGGCCGAACTCATGATCTCGGCGCTGCAGATCGCGGGCCCGCTCGTGGTCGTTCTCTTCTTGGCCGATGTCGGCTTGGGACTTCTCACGC
>JAYTGI010000408.1:0-3138 GCA_043733605.1 Demequina sp.
CATGAGCGGGTAAGCGCCCTTTGCGGTCGTGGTGCGGTCGATCTTGTACGCCAGGTCGTTGGCGCCATTTGTACCGGACACGGTCGACGAGGCGAGCGCGAGGGCGGCGCCCTCAGGCGAGTGAGAGACGTACGCGTCGCCCACCTTGATGGCAACCGTTCCGAGCTTGCCTGCCTGCGAGGCGTCGGCGTAGCCGATGGAGCCCGCCGTGTCGGTGACAACCTGGATCAGTCCAGACGTGCCCTCTCCTGACTCACCGAGAGCATTCGCCCACACACCCGCTGCGTCGTACGGCCATGCGCCGGCCGAGGCCTTGTTCAGGTAATCGGTGAAGTTCTTGGTCGTGCCCGAGTCATCACTGCGGTGCACGGTCGTGATCGCCAGTTCGGGAAGCTTTGCACCGGCGTTCTGTGTCGCGATGGCGGGGTCGTTCCACTTGGTGATCTTGCCGTCGAAGATCTGCGCGATGGTCGCGGCGTCCAAGTTGAGGGACGTCACGCCGTCGAGGTTGAAGACAACCGCGATGGGGGAGATGTAGACGGGCAGGTTGATCGCGCCATCGGCACCACACGTGGTCACTGCTGCCGTGTACTCGTCAGCGCTCAAAGCGCCGTCAGAACCGGCCCATGCCACTGCTCCGTCGAGGAACTGTGTGCGACCGCCGCCGGAACCCACCGGGTCGTAGTTGATCGTGAGGTCGGGGTTTGCCGTCTGGAACGCGGCACGCCACGCCTCCATAGCAGCCTTCTGAGCCGACGAGCCTGCGCCGTTCAGCGTGCCGGATAGCGCCGCCGCAGCGGGGGCTTCAGACGCCATAGCCCCAGACGGCGCGGACGAAGTCTTGGTGTCCTCGTTCGAGGCGGTACAGGCCGAGAGCAGCAGCGTGAGCGCGGCCGCGGAGGCGACGGCACCCGTGCGAAGAGCGATGTTCACAGAGGATTCCTAACGTGTTGACACATCCCGGCTTTTGCCGGTCGGGACAACGCTAGGGACGCAAGGTAACGGCGTCGGGCGCTTGTCGTGAACTGAGGGTAAACGTTCGGTGAACGCGCATCACGTTTGCGCAACGTCAGACGATCACGGCTCAAACGTGTAACCGACGCCCCGCACGGTTTGCACGAAACGAGGGTTCCCAGGCTCCTCTTCGATTCTGCTCCTGAGACGTTTGATGTGCACGTCGAGCGTCTTGGTATCGCCGTAGTAGTCCGCGCCCCAGACCCTGTCGATGATGACCTGGCGCGTCAGAACGCGTCCCGCATTTGCCGCGAGAAGGTGCAGGAGCGCGAACTCCTTGGGCGGAAATGGTTGCGTCACGCCGTCGCGCGTGACAGACAGCCGTTCGGGATCGAGGGTGAAGCCCGAGACGCTGAGCCGAATGGGCTCGTCGGGGATGTCACTGAGGCTGGTCGCAACTCTGCGTAGGACACTGCGAACACGCGCGACGAGTTCCCTTCCACTGAACGGCTTGGTGACGTAGTCGTCGGCGCCCAACTCCAGCCCGATGATCTTGTCGATCTGGTCGTCGCGCGCGGTGACCATGATGATCGGCACCGTCGACCGCGCGCGAATCACGCGGAAGACGTCGGATCCCGACACCTCGGGGAGCATGAGGTCGAGCAGGATTACGTCGGCGCCATCGCGCTCGAACGCCTCAATCCCTTGCTTGCCGTTGGCGGCAAGAGTGACCCGAAAGCCCTCTCGTTCGAAGATGAACCGCAACGAATCGCGGTAGCTCTCCTCGTCCTCGACGATAAGAACGTGTTCATTCATTCGGACTCCTCGAAACGTGGCAATGACAGGGTGAACGTGGATCCGACGGCGGGTTGAGACCAGACGGTCACGGCGCCGCCGTGCTGGAGCGCCACGTGCTTCACGATGCTCAGACCCAGACCGGTGCCGCCCGTGTCACGTGCTCGCGCAGGGTCCGCGCGGTAGAAGCGCTCAAAAATGCGCTCCTGGTCCTTCGCATCGATGCCAATTCCTTGGTCAAGCACGGCAATCGACACGATGTCGTCCTTGCACGTGACCGCTGCGGTGACGCGTGCGCCAGGGTCGGAGTACGAGACCGCGTTGTCTACGAGGTTGCGCACGGCCATCACCAACAGGTCGCGGTCGCCGAGCACGTGGGGCCTTTCCCGTAGGTCGGCCACGAGCGAAATTCGCTTCGTCTCCGCGGCCAGCGCGGCGCCTTCAAACGCCTCGTGGACCACACCGGCGACATCGACCTGGTCGTGGTCGAGCACCGACTCGCCGCCTTGAAGGCGCGAGATCTGAATAATTTCCTGAATCAGCTTGGTCAAGCGTCGTGCTTCCCTGCGCATCTTGACGGCGAATTCGCGCACCACGGCGGGGTCATCCGCCGCGGTCTCAATGGTCTCGGCCAACAGCGACAGGGCTCCGATGGGCGTCTTCAGTTCGTGGGAAACGTTCACCGCAAACTCACGCCTTGTCGCCTCGGCCGCACGTTGCTCGGTGTTGTCGTTGGCGACCGCGAGCACGAGTTCGTCGTCGATGGGCGTGAGGCGCACATGGACGATCGACACCGAGCCGAGCACCCCTCGCCTGACCTCCACATCCTCCTCGACCGTGGCGCCTGTAGCCCAGGCCCTCTCGGCAAGGTCGGCGACCGCGGCGTGCAGGGCGCCGTCAGGCCGCGCCAAGCCGAGCGCCGCCGCCGCGTGGTTGGAGTATCCAGCTCGCCTGTCGCGCCTCACAATAATCGCGCCGGACTGAAGCGCAGAGACGATCTGGCGGGTGCGGTGGGGCACCAGCATCCTGGCGACGACTTCCTTCTTGGCGCGGCGCCTGAGCGCCAGCGCACCCACGGTCACGCCTGCGCCGAAGGCGAGAGCCGCAACAAGCCACGCCAGCGGTGTCATGGCGCCACCCTAGCCACGTTAGGACGGCTTTACCGAATGTTAATGGAGGTTACCGATTGTTCACCCACTCTGGCGCGCTACTGAAGGCTCTGGCGCCGTGTCGGTGCCACACTTAGACAGATCAGAAATACCAAGGGAGTCCCATGCGCACGCTGTTTACTGCCGAGATGTCGGAGTTGGCCGATGACCTGGCCGCGATGGCCCGCCACGTCGCCGTGGCCATTGATCGCGCCGGCGAGGCGCTCCTGACACAAAACGC
>JAYTGI010000409.1:0-3118 GCA_043733605.1 Demequina sp.
GCGAATTGCTGATCGCATCGGGTTCAAGCAAGGCGCATGTCGAGGATTTGGTGTCGGGCGACCCGTACGTGTGTGTAGGAATGGTGAAGGATCTGAGGATCAGGCGCTGGGAGGGCCGGCTCTTTCCTTCGTGGCAAGCTAGCAGGATCCTGTCCGAATCCCCTCCCACCGAACTCAACTAGCCCGGCCCTTCCGAGGTCGACACGGGGACCTTCGCGCCCCTGGTCGCGACGACACTCACCGCGCCGGCACCGCCGATCGCACCGATGATGACCACCAAGGACAACCACGTGGGAATCTCGGGAGCCCACTCGACGCCCTCGCCGCCATTGATGAATGGCAACGAGTTTGCGTGCAACGCCTCGAAGATGAGCTTGACCGCGATGAAGGCAAGAACGACTGAGAGCCCGTACGACAAGTACCGGAGCCTCTTGAGAAGTCCTTGCACGACGAAGAAGAGTTGGCGCAGGCCCATCAGCGCGAAGGCATTCGTTGCGAAGACCAGGTAGGGGTCCTTGGTGAGGCCAAAGATCGCTGGAATCGAGTCGAGGGCGAACAGCACGTCGGTGGAACCGATCGCGATCATCACCAGCAGCATAGGCGTGACGTACCGACGCCCACCCTCGCGCACGATCACGGCTCCGCCCCGAAAGCCTTCCGTGGCAGGAACAAGGCGCTTCACTACTCGCATGAGGCCGTTCTCCTGATACTGCACCTCGCCCTCCTCGGCTCCTCCCTCGCGAGCCACGGAGAATGCGGTCCATAGCAGGAACGCGCCGAAGAGGTAGAAAACGGCCGAGAAAGCGGAGAGCGCTGCTGCGCCAGCGGCGATGAACAGCCCCCTCAGTACCAAGGCGAGCACGACGCCGACGAGGAGCACGCGCTGCCGATGCACGGCGGGAACCGCGAAGCGCCCGAGGATGACGAGAAAGACGAAGAGGTTGTCGACCGAAAGGGACCACTCGGTCAGATAACCCGCGAAGAATGCATCGGCCCCATCGAGGCTTGGCGCCCGCCACCACAGCATCGACACGCCAAAGAGGACCGCAAGACCCACATAAAACAGGGTCCACCTCACCGATTCCTTGAAGGTCGGTTCGTGTGGCCGGCGAACAACAACGACGAAGTCGAACACGACGACGGCGAGCACCCCAGCCAGGGTGATTGCCCATACGGTTGCTGAGGTCACCCGCACATCCTAGGCACCGACGGGGCTAGCCCGCCTCCATCATCTGGCGCAGTTCCTTCTTGAGCTCGCCAATCTCATCGCGAAGCCTGGCGGCGAGTTCGAAATGGAGTTCGCTCGCAGCCCCGCGCATCTGCGCGGTCAGACTCTCGATGAGCGCCGCCAAATCCTGGGTGGGACGCCCCGTGGTCGAGGGGCGCGTGGCCGATGAACCCGACGTCATTTGACCCTTTCGGACCTCGCGTAGCGTCTCGACGGTGTCGGCCTCTTCCCTGGCGAGCATCTCCGTAATGTCACCGATGCGCTTGCGCAACGGCGTGGGGTCGATCCCGTGCTCCGTGTTGTAGTCGACCTGCTTCTGGCGCCTGCGATTCGTTTCGTCGATAGCCAGCGCCATCGAGTCCGTGACCCTGTCGGCGTACATGTGTACCGCACCCGAGACGTTTCTTGCTGCGCGCCCGATCGTCTGGATAAGCGAGGTGCCCGAACGCAAGAAGCCTTCCTTGTCGGCATCCAGGATGGCGACGAGCGACACTTCCGGCAGGTCCAGCCCCTCTCTCAGAAGGTTGATGCCCACGAGCACATCGAAGCGTCCCATGCGCAACTCACGCAAGAGTTCGACCCTGCGAAGCGTGTCAACGTCCGAGTGAAGGTACTCGACGCGCACGTCCCTTTCCGAAAGGTACTCAGTGAGGTCCTCCGCCATCTTCTTGGTAAGGGTCGTGACCAGCACGCGCTCGTTTCGTTCGACCCGCAATCTGATCTCGTGCAGAAGGTCGTCGATCTGGCCCTCGGTGGGCTTCACCACGATCTGTGGGTCGACCAGTCCCGTCGGTCGAATAATCTGCTCCACTACCCCGTTGCCCCGTGCGAGTTCGTACTTGCCGGGCGTCGCCGAAAGGTAGACCGTCTGACCGACGCGCTCCTTGAACTCGTCAAATCGAAGCGGCCTGTTGTCCATCGCCGATGGCAAGCGGAAGCCGTGATCGACCAGTGTGCGCTTGCGTGCGGCATCCCCCTCATGCATCGCGCCGATCTGGGGCACCGTGACGTGGGACTCGTCGATCACGGCGAGGAAGTCATCGGGGAAGTAGTCGATCAGGGTATGCGGCGGCGTGCCCTGTGCGCGCTGTTCGATGTGCCGTGAGTAGCTCTCGATTCCCGAGCACGTTCCCACCGACCGCATCATCTCGAGATCAAAGGTGGTTCTCATTTTGAGTCGTTGAGCCTCGAGCAGTTTGTTCTGCTTCTCAAGCTCCTCGAGCCTCTCTCCCAACTCCTTCTCGATCGTCACGATTGCCCTGCTCATCCGCTCTTGACTCGCCACGTAATGCGAGGCGGGGAAGATGTGGATCATCTCCCTGCGCTCCACAATTTCGCCCGTCAAGGGATGGAGCGCATAGAGGGCCTCGATCTCATCCCCGAACATCTCGATCCGCAAGGCGAGTTCCTCGTACACGGGGATGATCTCGACGGTGTCCCCCCTGACGCGAAACGTACCGCGCGTAAACGCGAGATCGTTGCGCGCGTATTGCATCTGCACAAATTCCTTGAGCAATGACTGCCGGGACACCACGTCGCCCACCTGCAGCGACACCATGCCCTGGATGTACTCCTCGGGGGTGCCAAGGCCATAAATGCACGACACCGAGGACACGACGATCACGTCCCTGCGGGTGAGAAGCGAATTCGTGGCGGAATACCTGAGCCGCTCGACCTCCTCGTTGATTGAGGAGTCCTTCTCAATAAAGGTATCCGTCTGAGGAACGTACGCCTCGGGCTGGTAGTAGTCGTAATAGCTCACAAAGTACTCGACAGCGTTGTTCGGCATGAGGTCCCTGAACTCATTTGCCAGTTGCGCCGCGAGTGTTTTGTTGTGAGCCATGACGAGCGCGGGCCGCTGAAGGCGCTCGATGAGCCACGCCGTCGTCG
>JAYTGI010000410.1:0-3107 GCA_043733605.1 Demequina sp.
AGCAGCAGCGTCGTGAGTGTGACGAGCTTGCGCGTCCCGATGACCGGCGGCAGGAAGGTCCAGACCAGGCGCAACAGGCCGCCCGCGAGACCCGGCATGGCGGTCAACCAATAGAGCTGGGCCTTGCTGAGGTCAAAGCCGATGTCGTTGAGGACGGGCGCGAGTGCCGAGACGAGGAACCATGCGATGAACGCCAGGGTCAGGCTGAACGTTGTCACCCACAGCGTCTTCCACGCGCGGCCACGGTCCCAATCGGCCGCCTCGGGATCCCACTCGTCGAGCCAGTCGCGGCCCTTGCGAGGGGCGACCTTGCCGGGATCGGATGTGGTGGTCATTTGGTGGCTCCTGCCTTGCGCCTTGGCGCCGTCACGTGGGGCACTGCGGTGGTAGTTCTGAACCACACAGTACTCATTTTTCAACAGTTTGCAATAGATACGGTGTTTAATGCGCAGCCAGGTGAATTTGTGGTAGAAAAGCCCCATGACTTCAGGTGCCGAGAAGACGGTGAGCGACGCGCTCGCGGCGATCGGCGCGCTCTCCGACGGCGAACGGTCGCAAGGCGGCATCGGGAGGAACACGGGCTCGCGCGCTCACATCCTGAGCACGCTCCGGTCAAACCCTCGCGAGTTCAGCATCGAGGAGCTCGCTCATCTGAGCGGCCTTCATGTCAACACGGTGCGCTCTCACCTCGACGTGCTCGTTGCGGGTGGCCACATCGAGCGCATCCAGGGCCAGCCGAACGGGAGGGGCCGCCCGCCTCTCGCGTTCCGAGCGGCCGACGACGCGCGAGCGCCCTATGACGAGCTTTCCCGAATCCTCCATGAGTCACTCGGGGCGGCCAACGCTCCCGGCCTCGCACGCCGCACCGCCGAACGCTGGGCGGGATCGCTCGCCCCCCAGCCGCTCGCAAGCAACCCGGACGAGGCCGTCGATCACGCGGTGGAGTCCCTGCACGCCGTCGGATTCAGGGCAGAGGCCTCTCCCTTAAGAGACTCGATCATCGTGGGCTCATGCCCCTTCGCGGAGTTGGTCGAGGAGCATCCCGTGATTTGCGCCATCCACACAGAGCTGCTCGCCACGGTATTGAGTGCGTCCGGCCAAGAGGTCGGGGTCGATGCAATGGACGTGTGGGTCCGCCCCACCCTGTGCAGGGCACGGCTCAACCGGCCGGATCTAACTCCCGCCCGTACCATCACTGTGACAGCGATTGGCGCTCCACCCGCGGCTGTTGCCCTCCCAGCGCCCACTCCGTCCCCACGCTGGATCACCAACGCTCTACCACCCACGGAATAGGACCACGATGACGACGACGTCAGATCGCTCCAGCGACATCGCAGGCAGCTTCTTGGTCAACGCAGGCCGGTTCTTCACCCGCGGCACGATCTCAGACGACCTGCGCACCGTCACGCGCGAGGGAGGGCGCGACGGCGACGCGTTCTACCGCGACCGCTGGAGCCACGACAAGATCGTGCGCAGCACCCATGGTGTGAACTGCACAGGGTCGTGTTCGTGGAAGGTCTACGTCAAAGACGGCGTGATCACGTGGGAGACGCAACAGACCGACTATCCCTCGGTAGGCCCAGACAGCCCCGAGTACGAGCCGCGCGGCTGCCCTCGCGGCGCAGCATTCTCGTGGTACACGTACTCCCCCACCCGGGTGCGCTACCCGTACGTGCGGGGTGTGCTTCTCGAGGCCTACCGGGCGGCAAAGCTGGTCCACCCCGATCCCGTGGACGCATGGAAGGCCGTCGTCACGGACCCCGAGGCTCGCCGACGCTACCAACAAGCGCGCGGCAAGGGCGGGCTTGTGCGCGCCTCATGGGCCGAGGCCAAGGAGATCGTGGCCGCCGCTCACGTGCACACCATCAAGGACCACGGCCCCGACAGGGTGTTCGGCTTCTCCCCCATCCCCGCGATGTCCATGGCCTCGCATGCCGCTGGAGGCCGCTTCATCAGCATGCTCGGTGGGTCGATGCTGTCGTTCTACGACTGGTACGCCGACCTGCCCGTCGCGTCACCCCAGGTCTTTGGCGACCAGACGGACGTGCCCGAATCCGCAGACTGGTGGAATGCGTCGTACCTGATCATGTGGGGCGCGAACGTGCCTGTCACTCGCACTCCCGACGCGCACTTCATGGCGGAGGCACGCTACCGCGGCCAGAAGGTCGTGACCGTCTCACCCGACTACGCCGACAACACCAAGTTCGCGGACGAGTGGATGAGCCCACACCCTGGCACCGACGGCGCTCTCGCGATGGCCATGGGCCACGTGGTGCTCAAGGAGTTCTTCATAGAACGCCAGGTGCCGCGCTTCGTGGAGTACGTCAAGAAGTTCAGCGACCTGCCATTCCTCGTGAGCCTGCGCGAGAAGGACGGCGCCTGGGTACCAGATAAGTTCGTGACCGCATCCGACCTGGGCGACACGAGCGAGAACGCCCAGTTCAAGACCGTGTTGATCGACTCGGCGACGGGCGCTCCCCACGTGCCGAACGGGTCGCTCGGGCACCGCTTTGGCGACGAGGGCATCGGCAAGTGGAACCTCGACCTCGAGGGCGTGGAGCCCGCGCTGTCCTTCTATCAGGCGAGTGGCACCGAGGTCGCGGAGCTGCTGTTGCCGCGTTTCGACCTTGGCCAAGAGGTCAACGAGGGCGGCGGCGTGCACCACCGCGGCGTGCCCGCTGGACGTCTCAACACCGTCAACGGCGAGCGCCTGGTGACCACTGTGTTCGACCTCATGCTCGCGCAATACGGCGTAGGCCGCGACGGACTGCCTGGAGAGTGGCCCACAGGCTACGACGACCCGACTCCCTACACCCCCGCGTGGCAAGAGGCGATCACCGGTGTGCCCGCTGCGATGGCGGAGCGCATCGGCCGCGAGTTCGCGCAAAACGCGGAGGACTCGGGCGGACGCTCGATGATCATCCTGGGGGCGGGCACCAATCACTGGTTCCACTCCGACGAGACGTACCGCACGTTCCTCGCGCTCATCACACTCACCGGTTGCCAGGGAATCAACGGCGGCGGCTGGGCGCACTACGTGGGCCAGGAAAAGTGCCGCCCCGTCACGGGATGGGCAACCCTCGCGTTCGGCCTTGACTGGGCGCGCC
>JAYTGI010000411.1:0-3093 GCA_043733605.1 Demequina sp.
GGCGAACCATCGGTGCCACGCCGCGCTGATCTCAGGTGTCGTGGCCGATGGGCCGAGATGGCGGGCCGCAATCGACCACAGGGTGTCGCCGCGTCGAACTCGCGGTGCTGTGGCTCGGAAGGCGGCTTGAGCGGCTCGCGCTTCGACAGCCCGCGGCGACCGCATAGGGTATCGGTGGGCGAAGCAGCCCATCTGAGTGTGCGAGGGAGAACACTGTGGCCATGATGCAAGGCGCTCGAAGCGTGCGTCAACTGATTGGCAAGCTCCGGTGGATCCATGCGGCTCCGCTCTTGGCGGTGTTGACGTTGACCGCGTGGGCGTTTGCGTCGCCCATTGGGGCCTCGCCCGACGACGACTACCACCTGGTGAGCACGTGGTGCGCCCTTGGCGGAAGCGAGGCGTGCACGGTGGGGACTAAGAACAACACACGCGAGGTCTCGACGGCCTTCAATTCCATGATCTGCTACAGCCAAAAGCCTGCGCAGAGCGCCACGTGTCAGGACCAGGCGGGACTCGCGCTTGATGGGCGGAAGTACGAGACCGACCGAGGCAATTTTGGCCACGAGTATCCGGCCGTCTATTACGGGACGATGCGCTTGTTCGCTGGTCAGGACCTGGTGCGCAGCGCTCTGGTGATGCGTTTGGTGAATCTCGCCTTGTTCGTGGGCCTTGCGACGGCGTTGGCGGTGTTGTTGCCAGCGGCGCGTCGTCAGACCCTGTTGTGG
The DNA here is from genome assembly GCA_043733605.1 of Demequina sp. GTDB lineage: Bacteria > Actinomycetota > Actinomycetes > Actinomycetales > Demequinaceae > Demequina. The sequence continues at coordinate 726 of JAYTGI010000411.1, forward strand.
GGTTGGCTCGTGTCTTTGGTGCCGCTTGGTGTCTTTCTGATTCCGTCGAATAATCCGAGCGGTTGGGCGATCACCGGCGTCGGCACCGCGTTCTTGGCACTGTTGGGGTGGTTCGAGAGTTCTGGCAGACGCAGGTGGGCTTTAGGTGCGTTGTATGTGGTCGGCATCGTCATGGCGGCGGGGGCGCGGGGTGATGCCGCCCTCTACGTCGCCGGTGCGACTGTGGTGGCTTCACTGTTGACGTGGTCGCGTCAACGAGACTGGTTGCTGCGGTCGATTCTGCCCGTCGCGGGTCTCCTCGTCATCGTTCTGCTCTTCTTGACTTCCACACAGGCCGACGTGGGCGCTCATGGTTATTTGGGCGGAACTCAGGTTGCGACGACGAGTCTTGGTGGTCAACCCGCTGGCACACTTGCTCTTACCGTCTACAACCTCCTCACGTTGCCGCTTCTTTTGACCGGTGTGTGGGGGACGTGGGCGCTCGGATGGTTTGACACCGAGTTGCCTGCGATAGTGCCTTGGTCGGCGGTCTCCGCTTTTGTCATCGTTGCGTTCACAGGGCTTGGGTTGCTCACCAAGCGCAAGGCCGTGGCGATCGCTGGCGTGCTCGCGGTCCTTGTGGCACTTCCGATGTACGTGCTCACCACGGCCGGCGACCAGGTCGGACACCAAATCCAGCCCCGCTACCTGTTGCCGCTTATCGTGTTGTTCTCCCTCGTGCTCGTGACCGCGCCGTCAGGGATGCCGACGGTGCGCTTCACTCGAGTTCAGACCTTCGTGATTCTGGCTGCGCTCGCGATCGCGAACCTGGTGTCTCTCAGGGTGAACATCCTCCGCTACGTCGTGGGCGCACACATAGGAGGATTCCGCGCAGGGGCGGGCTTGCAATGGTGGTGGTGGGCAGGAGTTCCCATTGGGCCGATGGCCGTGTGGATCGTCGGCTCCACCGCGTTCGCCGGGCTTCTCGCGGTGCTGTGGCCCGAACTCAGGCGCAAGGTCGTCGCTGCCTGAGACCGCGCAACACGGAGACGCTCAGGAGTTTTGCGGAACCGCTTTGCCGATGGCGCGGTACTGGACCGCAGGCCAGCGCTCGGCCGAGGAGATGCGACGTCCGTCGATGAAGGCGCGCAGGCCGGGAAGATCCGCTGGGCCGATGGAGCGGTACTCCGCGTGGTCGGCCTGAACCACCGCCGCGTCGACGGGCTCGCCCAGGTGATAGGGCGTGAATCCGTAGTGCGCGAGTTCCTCGTCGGTGTACATGGGGTCGTTGACAAGTGGCGTCGCCCCCCGCGCGTTGAGCGCCTCGACTGTCGCGAAGACGCCAGAGAACGCCGTCTCCTTCACGCCGCCGCGATAGGCGGCGCCAAGCACCACGACACGGGCGCCCTTCAAGTCGCCGTAGACGCCCTCTAGCAGGCCGATCGTGTAGTCGGGCATCCCGGCGTTCGCCGCGCGCGCCGCTGACACAACCGTCGCCTCGGGGTCGTTCCACAAGTAGAGCCGGGGGTACACAGGGATGCAGTGCCCACCGACGGCGATGCCTGGCTGGTGGATGTGGCTGTACGGCTGGGAGTTCGATGCCTCGATGACTTGGTAAACGTCGATGCCGTGGGTGGCGGCGAAGCGCGCAAACTGGTTGGCGAGGCCGATGTTGACGTCGCGATAGGTGGTCTCCGCGAGCTTGGCGAGCTCGGCGGCCTCCGCGGATCCAAGATCCCACACCCCGTTGGGGCGGACGAGGTCAGGACGCTCGTCGAAGTCGAGTACCGCCTCGTAGAACGCCGTCGCGCGGGCGGCGCCTTCCGCCGATAGCGCTCCAACGAGCTTGGGGTACTTGCGCAGGTCGGCGAAGACGCGACCCGTGAGCACGCGTTCGGGCGAGAAGACCAGGTGGAAGTCGCGGCCCTCGGTCAGGCCGGACACCTCCTCGAGCATCGGCTTCCAGCGATCACGCGTGGTGCCCACCGGGAGCGTGGTCTCAAAGGACACCAAGGTGCCAGCGGTCAAATGCTCGCCGAGCGATCGAGTGGCGTCGTCCATCCACCCGAAGTCGGGCTTCGCTTCGTCGTCAACGAAGAGGGGAACCACCAAGACCACAGCGTCGGCAAAGGGAACAGCGTCGGCGTAGTCGCTCGTGGCACGAAGACGACCCGTAGGCACGAGTTCGCTCAAACGCTCTTGAAGGTGCGCCTCGCCTGGGAAAGGCTCTTGGCTCGCGTTGACGAGGTCGACCACCGACTGATTGACGTCAACGCCCACCACCTCGTGGCCCTTGCTCGCGAACTGTACGGCGAGCGGAAGTCCGATCTTTCCGAGGGCAACGACGGCGATCTTCATGCGCCGATCGTACATGCGCAGAACTGGCGCC
>JAYTGI010000412.1:0-8450 GCA_043733605.1 Demequina sp.
GATGAACTCCTTTGTTCATTTCGTTCCGCGAACTGGTCACTCCGCCGCTGGAGGCATATAATCGACACTGGAGTCTACGGTGGTTTGAAAACGGTATCATCTTCTGATTGTGTCGTCCAGAGTTGTTGGCATCTAATTTGGCGAGCAATCGAAACCGTGGGGTTTGGTAGTAGCAGAACAGCGTTGAGCGCGAAGCGTGGTGGTTAGGTAACGTGAGGGCGTGCGTGGCGAACTCACCGCTTGGCAGGGCGTTAATGTACTGGCAGATCGCCTCATGGGACACGTTGTGACCATCGACGTCGATCGAGTTGCTCACATACCCCAGCGTGGGCCATGAGCCGCAGCCCGCAACCGACCCGCGATCTGATTAGGGGCGCGTGAGCGTCCCAAGTCGGCTAGCACCCTGGCCCGGAGCACCGGGTCCTCCGCGAACTTGCGTGCATGGGGTCGACGCCGGCGCTGACCCCGGTTGGTGGACACGGGGCTATGCGGCTCGTTGAACGGCCGCGCTCCTACCGCTTGCGCCACGCCGATAATGCCAGCGGACTCTTCGGCAAGCGGCCATTTCGCCATCTGTTGCCAGAACGCGAATTCCATGGGACGTTGGAACTTTGGAGACCCTGGTGACCTGAAATTGGGCAAGATCACCCGATCCGCTGCCTGCGGACGGCGCACCATCCCACACCTCCTGATCGAGGTGTTGCGATGACCACTTGAATCCGGTCAATACGTCTCGCTGGCCTACACCGACAGGCTCGCCCTCGACGGCATCGCGCCCTCGATCGGGACCGTCGGCGACGCGTACGATAACGCGCTGATGGAGGCGATCAACGGGCTCTACAAGGCCGAACGCATCCGCACGACCATGTTCCACGAGGGCCCTATCGGACGATCGCGGACGTCGAGTTCGCGACCAACGGCTGGGTCACTGGTACAACACTCGCAGGCTTCACTCAAGCCTCAGCAACGTTCTACCGGCCGAGTTCGAGCAAGCCCACTACGCGGCCCTCAACCGAGAGCCACAACCCGCATAGGAGCGGCAGAAGACCTGGGGCGCTTCACGTACCCGATTTCCCTCGCAGTCGAACGTACGGGCGGCGCTCGAACCGAGGTCGCCGGCCAGATGCGCACCGTGCTCTTTGCGAACGTGGGGCGGCTACGTGGCGTGCTCATTCTCGCCCCCGACGCCACTGCAGACGACGGCCTTCTCGATGCGGTGACCCTCGATGCGCGCGCGGGGCAACGATGACGGTGACTCTTGATCACCTGTACAAGGTCCAGGCGGACGGGGAGAATCTGGGGCTCGCGCCCAAGATCACGGCCACCGTGGACAAGGGGGTCATCGTCGTGAGGCGACCGCCCGTCTAGCTTTTCTTGCCAAAACTCGTTCTCTAAAAGGTCTGGAGCGCGTGCATGCGCGCGTACACGCCTGCCCTTTCGACGAGCTCGTCGTGCGTGCCCCTCTCGACGATTCGTCCGCCTTCGAGGACGACGATCAGGTCGGCCGCCCTCACGGTTGACAGGCGATGGGCGACGACGAGCGAGGTGCGGTCGGCGAGCAGGATGCCGAGTGCCTCGCGCACCTTCGCCTCGGACTCGCTATCGAGGGCGCTCGTGGCCTCGTCGAGCAGCAGGATACGCGGATCGCGGATGAGTGCACGCGCAATCGACAATCGTTGACGCTGCCCTCCTGATAGCCTGGCGCCCCGCTCTCCGACGACGGTGCCAAGGCCATTGGGCATGTCCTGGACGAACTCGAGCGCGTTCGCGCCCTCGAGGGCGGCGTAAACACGGGAGTCATCGACCTCACCGAGCCCGTACGTAACGTTGTCCCTCACGGAGCCCTCGAAGAGCACCGACTCTTGAGGCACCACCGAGACGTGGCGCCTGACGGACCTCAGGTCGAGGTCCTCCATCGGCCGCCCGTCGATCTCGACGCGTCCCTCATCGGGCCTGAGGAAGCCGAGAACCAGGTTGAGTAGGGTCGACTTTCCCGCTCCGGAAGCCCCCACGAAAGCGGTGGTGGTGCCCGCGGGAATGTCGAGTTCTATGCCCACGAGCGCGCCCTTGGCAGCGCCGGGGTAGGCGAACGACACGTTGGCGAATCGCACGTGCCCCGCGACGGCGTCCACGGTGCGCCTTCCGGCATTGAGTTCGACGTCGGGGTCCTGAAGAACCTCGGCGATCGACCTCACCGACTCGGTCGCCTTGGCCGCGAGAGGAGCGAGCGACAGCAAGGACGTCACGGCTCCCGTGAGAAGCGAGAAGTAGGTCCCGAGCAACACCACCTGTCCGGGAGAGATGTCGATCCATCCGGTGATCGACACGGCCGCCGCTACGAGCAGGCAGCCGATCGTGAGGAGTTGGAGCGTGATCCAGCTGATCGCGCCGAAGCGTCCGTTGAGCATGTCGAGCCGCAGGCCAGCGCTGCGCACGCCCTCCGCGCCCGCCGCGACCCGCTCCGCCGCCACATGTTCCAACCCGTGTGCGCGGGTCACGGGGAGAAGCGTTGCCATCTCGCCCACCCTGCTCGAGAAGATCTCCACCTCGCGCCTGAACTCGGCATTCCGCCGCGCGGAGCTGCGTCTCACGACCCACCACAGCGCCGCTCCGCACGGCACCGCCAACGCAAAGATCGGCAGGAATCGGGGCACCTGCACTGCCGTCATGGCGATCGCGCCGATGAAGACGGTGACGGCCGACATCGCGGAGGGGCCCACCTGCAGCAGCGCCAGTTCGATGTTCTCGACGTCGCGCACCAGCTTGGTCTGCATCACCGCGGCGGACGACCTCGCGTGGTACCCGATCGACAGCACCTGGAGGCGGGCGACGAGGGCGTTGCGCAGGTCGGCGCCGATCTGTCTGCTCGCGCCCATGAAGAGCCTCACGAACAGCATGTAGCACGGGTAGTTCTGCCCCAAGAGGACGAACGCGCCTGCCGCGAGCCACACGAGGCGATGCAAGGGGCCACCCGCCACGACCACGTCGACGACGGCGGCCGTGATCGCAGGCATCAACCACATGGGGCTGTCCTTGACGATGAACGCGATCACGGCGAGCACGATCCGCCCACGGTCACGGCCGACCAGCGCGCGCATCCCCGCAATCGGATGCGCCCCGTCGAGCTCGACGGCTTTCACTGGCCCTCGACCACGCCTCCCAGCCCGACCCCGTGCAGGATGAGCCTCTGGATGATCAGGAAAATCGCGATGGGGATGAGAGTGGAGACGGCGAGCGCGGCGAGGTACACGTAGAGTTCGATGCCTTGTTGAAGCGTCGGGAACCGCACCGCCAGCGGCTGCATCGCCGGGTCGCGAAGTACCAACTGCGGCCACCGGTAGTCCTTCCATGCGGCAATGACCGCGAAGATCGACACCACGCCGAGGATCGGCTTCGACATCGGCAGGGCGAGGCTCCAGAGTAGGCGGAATGGACCCGCCCCGTCCACTCGCGCCGCCTCGAAAATCTCGGACGGCAAACTGCCCATGAAGCGACTGATCAGCACCAGGTTGAAGGCGCTCGCCCCCGCCCGAAGCCACACCGCTCAGAACGTAATGACGAGCGAATGGCCGATCAGGGGCGGGTTGAGGATCGTCAGATACGGCGGCACCAACAGCACGACCGAAGGCGCCAGCACGGTGCCGATGATGAGCCCGTGCAGCACCCTCGCGTACTTGGGCTTGAGGATCGCGAGGGCAAAGCCTCCCGTCGTGGCCACCAGTATCTGGGCCAACCAAGAGCCGGCCGCAACCCAGATCGTGTTGAGGAACTGCGTCGAGACCTTGACCTCGACCCACGCCTTCCACGGGTTGTCCCACGCGGCGCCCCAGTGAAAGAATTCCATCCGGGTGCGGAGGGTGTCCTGCGTGCGAGTGTTGACCGACTTCGCCAGCCAGACGATGGGGCCGAGACCCGCCGCTACGAGCACGATGAGGAGGACGGCGTTAATCACGAGCGCGCGGTTCGCACGCTCGGCTTGCGGCGCTCAAAGCGCAAGGTGAGGCTGCGTTGCGCCTCCGCGCGTCGCGACGCGTAGTCGGCCGCAGTCCCGCCACGCATCGGCGTCAGGGTCAGGGTCAGGGTCAGGGTCAGCCAGCTTCAATCCACGCGACAGGGGTGCCCGTGGTGTGGTGCTCATGAGGTTGACGTCGATGACGGCGAACCAGTGCTCGTCGGTCATCTCGGTGAGTGTCTGCCGCCCGATGAGACCACCAGCGTTGTTGACCAGCGGGTCGATTGGGCCGCCGAGGGCCTCGGCCGCGGCAGCAATCACCGTGTCAACCTCGGCCTGGTCGGTCGCGTCGAGCGCGAAGGCGCGGCCGATGCCGGCGCCACCCACGGTCACGAGTGCGCGTCGTCCGATCAGGTCCTGCGTGCCTCCATGGGTAGGTGGCGTGCTTGGGGTGGCGCGAGGTGGTGGTGGCTAGCGGTCGACGCGGGCCCCGCCCCCGCCTGCCAGCTTGAGCACCTCGGCTGTGGTCACCATGGTGGTATCGCCTGGAGTGGTCATCGCGAGGGCGCCGTGTGCCGCGCCGTATTCGACGGCGGTGGCGAGGGGTTGACCGTCGAGCAGCCCGTAGATGAGGCCCGAGGCGAATGAGTCGCCGCCGCCCACGCGATCCATGATCTCGAGGCGCTCGCGGTGCGTCGCTTCCACCAGGCCGGTCTCGGGGGACCAAGCGAGTGCGCCCCAGTCGTTGATCGACGCGCTGTGCACGGTGCGCAAGGTCGTCGCGATGACCTGGAAGTTCGGGAAGGCGGCAGCGGCGGTCTCAATCATGGACCGGTACCCGTCGAGCGCCAGGGTGGAAAGGTCCTCGTGGACGCCCTCAACGGCAAAGCCGAGGCTCGCGGTGAAGTCCTCCTCGTTGCCAATCATCACGTCGATGTGCGGGGCGATAGCCCTGTTGACCTCTTGCGCCTTGGCCTGCCCGCCGATGGACTTCCACAACGAGGGCCGATAGTTCAGGTCATACGAGACGACCGTGCCGTGCCGCTTCGCGGCGGTCACGGCCTCGAGCACCGTGTCGGCCGACGTCTCGGAAAGCGCCGCGAAGATCCCGCCGGTGTGCAACCACCGCACCCCGAGGTCACCAAAGAGGTAGTCCCAGTCCACATCGGCTGGCTTGAGCTGAGAGGCTGCGGTGAGCCCCCGGTCCGAGACGCCAACCGCGCCACGCACGCCAAAGCCGCGCTCGGTGAAGTTCAGTCCGTTGCGCACCTCGCGGCCGATGCCGTCATAAGGCGCCCACTTGATAAAGCCTGTGTCAACGCCGCCCTGGAGAATCATGTCCTCGACCAGCCGACCCACCTCGTTGTCGGCCAACGCGGTAACGACGGCGGTGCGCAGGCCAAAGGCCCGACGCAGTCCACGGGTCACGTTGTACTCCCCGCCACCCTCCCAGGCACGGAAGGAACGGGCGGTGCGGATGCGGCCCTCACCTGGGTCCAGGCGAAGCATTACCTCGCCTAAAGAGACCGCGTCGAAGCGGCACTCGGAAGCGGGACGAAGAGACAGGCTCATGATTGCTCCTAGTAAAGGTCGAGTCTTGGTTTAGGCGTTGAGGAGGGCGACGGCCTCGGCCGTCAAGCGGGTGATCTCGGCAAAGTTTCCTTCGTGCACCATCGCGCGGGGCACCATCCACGAGCCACCCACGGCCACAATCGCGTGGACGCTCAAGTACTCGTGGAGGTTCTTGGGCCCAATGCCTCCCGTAGGCACGAACGTGACGCCAACGAACGGTGCTGCAAGAGCCGCGATCGCGGGTGCTCCACCTGACGTGCGTGCTGGGAAGAACTTGAGGGTCGTGAGACCCAACTCGAGAGCGGCCTGCACCTCGGTGGCTGTGACGGCCCCGGGCAGCGCAAGCACGCCATGCTCCTGGCAGCGTTCCACGACGGCCCTGCTCAGACCGGGAGACACGATGTAGCTCGCGCCCGCCGCAACGGCAAGATCCACCTGCTTGGGGGTGAGCACCGTTCCCGCGCCCACAAGGATGTCCCCGCGTGCACTCATCGCACGGATCGACTCCTCTGCGGCGTCGGTACGGAACGTCACCTCGGCAACGGGAAGGCCGCCCGCCACAAGCGCCGCGGCCAATGAGTCGGCATCGGCGGCATCATCGAGGACGACGACGGGTACGAGCCGTGCGGCACTTAGCTGGGCGAGTGTGTTCATGATCGACTCCTAGGGTGTCGGGGGAAGGCGGCGGGTGAGGGACGGCAGTCTCTGCGAGCGCGGCGCCCGCGTTAGCGGGCGAGCCAGCCGCCGTCGACGGCGAGCACCTGGCCATGCACATAGGCCGATGCGGACGAGGCGAGGAAGACGACGACGTTGCCGATGTCCTCCGGCTGCCCCCAGCGACCGGCGGGAATGCGCACCGACAGCTGTTCGAGACGGACGGAGTCGGCCAGCAACGCGGCGTTCATGTCGGTGGCCATGTATCCGGGTGCGACGGCATTGACGTTGACGCCCTTGCTCGACCACTCGTTACACAAAGCCTTGGTGAGCTGGGCGACGGCGCCCTTACTCGCGGCGTATGCCGGCACCGTCAGGCCACCCTGGAAGGACAGCAGCGACGCCATGTTGATGACCTTGCCGTGGCCGCGTTCAAGCATCGGCGCACCAAAGATCTGGCACAACTGAAAGACCGAGCGCAGGTTGACATCCATCACGCGGTCGAAGGACTCGAGGGGGAACTCCACCGCGGGGTGGCGTTCCTGCGTTCCTGCGTTGTTCACCAGGATGTCCACTTGGCGCTCGGCGAGCACCCTGGCGGAGACCGAGGCAATCGCGTCGCCGTCACCCAGGTCAACGGGGTACAGGTCGAGCGTGTGGCCACGCTCGGCCGCATACGCGACCAGGTGCTCGGGAAGGGCGCTGCGCCCGTAGACGATGACGTCGGCGCCGGCATCGAGCATCGCGCGCGTGATGCCTGCCCCGAGGCCGCGCCCGCCGCCCGTGACCAGTGCGGTGCGTCCGGTGAGATCGAAGGGTGTGAGACCAGCGGCGGTGCTCATGCGTCTGCCTTTCCGTTCAGGGGGGTGACCAGGACCTTGAGGCAGTCCTGGCCGGAGGTGGCGGCGTCGAATGCGTCGCTCACCTGATCGAGGCCAAATGCCTTGGTGGGGAAGGTCTCGAGACCAAGCGCACCCGAGGCGATCAATTCGATCGCCCGCGTCACGTCGCGGGTCGTGTAGACGCGCACCCCTGCCATCGTCTGCTCCTTGAAGCACACGGCTCGCAAGTCGATGGGTGCGGGAGCCTTGTAGACCCCGACCACAACGATGCGTCCAAGAACTCGGGTCACATCGGTGATCTCGGCGGCAACGCTCGGGTGGGCGGCGGTGTCGAATGTCGTGTCCGCGCCCTCGCCATCCGTGAACGGTGCGAGCGTCTCGGCCATCGTGGAATCCTCGGGCACGACTGTGAAGCCCATACCCTCCGCCACGGACCGACGCCACGCACTCGGCTCGGTGATGACGACGCGGCCGGCACCTTCATGCCTCGCGACCAGGGCCGTCAGCACTCCGATGGGTCCCGCGCCATACACGGCAACGGTATCGCCCTTCTCCATCCCCGAAAGCGTGACGGCGTGAACAGCCACCGCGAGCGGCTCGGCGAGCGAAGCGGTCCGCGGGTCAACACCCTCGGGAACCACGTGAAGCACCTCGGGGGGCATCGCGACGTATTCGGCCATGCCTCCGGGAGAGTCAATGCCGTACAGGCCAAGGTTGCGGCACACGTGAGCGTGGCCGTCGCGGCAGGACTTGCAGTCCCCGCACGACAACAAAGGCTCGACCACGACGAGCGCGCCGACGGCGGGGCCGGAGGCGCCCGCCTCTTCGACCCAGCCCGACATCTCGTGCCCCATGATGAGCGGAGCCTGAGCGCGCGGGTGCTTTCCGTGCAGGATCGCGAGGTCGGTGCCGCAAATGCCGTTGTAGGCAATGCGCACTAGGGCCCAGCCCTCGGGCACCGCGGGCATCGGGACCTGACGGGTCTCGATGGCATCCGTGCCCGTCCACACGGCGGCGGTCATCTCAGTCTGTTCGGTCATCTCAGGCTCCCTTGCCCGCGTACGTAGTGGCGCACGCCTCATTGCGGCCGGGGGCCCCGAGGACCTCCGGGTTAACGATGTTGCGCGGGGCGCGGCCAGCGCATACCTCGACAACGTTCTCGACGGTGCGCCTCTTGAGTTCGGCGTAGGACTCCTCCGTGTACCAGGCCAGGTGTGGCGTCAGCACCACCGAGTCGAACGTGGCGAGCGGGTGATCGGGCGGGACGGGTTCGGTCTCGTGCACATCAATCGCCGCACCGAGGATGGTCCCCGCGCGCAGAGCCGCGACTAGGGCGTCCGTATCGGCAACCCCACCGCGGCTGGTGTTGACCAGAATCGCGTCCGAACGCATGCGCGCGAACTCGGCGGTGCCGATCATCCCGCGCGTCT
>JAYTGI010000413.1:0-3078 GCA_043733605.1 Demequina sp.
GTCAACAGCAGCGAGCCGTCCGTCGACCGCGTCACCATTGCCGTGCGGCGGCGCAGCGCCACCATTGCCGTGCGGCGGCGCAGCGTCGCCCGCGGCGCTCGTCACCACCAGCACGTCGAGTTCAGGGCCGACAAACGCACAGCTGGTGCTATGCGGCACCCCCGTGCGTAGCGCATCGCGCGGCGTGCCGTCGGGCGCGAAGCGGCGGATCTCGCCTTCGCCCCACATCGCGATCCACAGGTCGCCCGCACTGTCGACGGCGAGCCCATCGGGAAAGGCCTTCCCCGTGTCGATCAGCACGGAAGCGGGGCCCGCGTCGCCGCCGAACGGATCATAGGAGCGCGCCGACACCGAGTGACGCATGGTGTCCACGTGGTACATCACCCGCCCGTCTGGACTCCAAGCGATGCCGTTTGAGAGCGAAAGGCCCTCTTCAAGAACCGTGACCGTGCCGTCGTGCTCGAGGCGCCACAACTGCTCGCCCGCGCTGGCGCCGCTGCCTGACGAATCGATATCTGACGAGCCGGCGCCCGACGAACTGCCGCCTGACGAACTGCCGCCCGACAAGCTTTCTAGCGACAGGCTGCCCACCACGTACCTCCCGTCGGGGTCGCAAGCCCCGTCGTTGAGCCGACGCTGCTGTCCAGCAGGGATCAGTTCCCACGTGGCCACCGTGACTCCGGAAGCATCACGATGCTCTAGCTGCCGCGAAGTGGCAAGGAGGAATCCGCCGCCCTCGGCGTGCACCGCCGCACCCAGGGTGCCCTCGACGGTGAGCACGGTACGGGTGGGGCCCACACCCTCTGCCCCGTCATCGACCCCGTCCTCTGCCCCGTCATCGACCCCGATCGACGCCTCATAGAGCACGCCGCGGTCGATGTCGACCCATCGCACCACGCCAGCGTCGGCGTCCCATGTGGGGCCCTCTCCCAGCGCACACACCACGTCAGAGATCGGCCGTAGTTCGCGTGCCGCGCCAGGGCCTCCGCGCCCGTCAATCTTCACGTGGCGCACCTCGCTCAGTGCGATTCCCGTGTCACACGGGAGCCGCTGGAGCCAACGAGGAAGTCGAGGTCGGCACCCGTGTCTGCTTGCATCACATGGTCGACATACAGCCGTTCCCACCCGCGCGTGGGCGCCGCATACGCATCGGTCGTCGCAGCGCTCGCGGTGCGCGCCGCGAGGACATCCTCGGGCACGTCGAGCGTGAGGCGACGCCCCGCCACGTCCAACTCGATCCAGTCGCCGCTCTGCACGAGCGACAGTGGGCCGCCTGCCGCGGATTCGGGGGCCACGTGAAGCACCACTGTGCCGTAGGCGGTGCCGCTCATGCGGCCGTCACAGACGCGCACCACGTCACGCACGCCCTGGGCGAGCAACTTGGCTGGAATGGGCATGTTCGAGACCTCGGGCATGCCCGGATATCCCTTGGGGCCGCAGCCGCGCAGCACCATCACCGAGTCCGCATCGACGTCCAGGTCGGGATCGTCGACACGCGCGTGGAAGTCCTCGATGCTGTCGAACACGACGGCGCGGCCGCGGTGTTGCAGCAAGTGCGGCGATGCAGCGGCGGGCTTGATCACGGCGCCGGAAGGGGCGAGGTTGCCCCTCAGGATGGCCACGCCCGCCTCGGCGACAAGGGGCTCCTCGCGCGAGCGGATGACCTCGCGGTCCCACACCTCGGCGCCTTCCAAGTGCTCGATGAGGGGGCGACCTGAGACCGTCAGCGCGGCGGGATCGAGCAGATCCTTCACCTCGTTCAGCACCGCGGCGAGGCCGCCAGCGCGATAGAGGTCATCCATCAGGAACCGACCCGCGGGCTGCAGGTCCACCAGGAGCGGCACTCGCGAACCGATCCTGTCGAAGTCATCGAGAGTCAGGTCCACCCCGACCCTGCCCGCGATGGCCAGGAGGTGGACCACCGCATTGGTGGAGCCGCCGATGGCCGCGAGCGCGATGATCGCATTGTGGAAGGCGCCGCGCGTGAGGATCTGGCTGGGTCGACGATCCGCGAGGACCATCTCCACGGCCAGCCGCCCCGCAGCGTGCGCCTGCTGCAGTAGACGAGAATCGGGCGCCGGAATGCCTGCCGTCCCCGGCAACACCATCCCGAGCGCCTCCGCGAGCAAGCCCATGGTTGAGGCGGTGCCCATCGTGTTGCAGTGGCCCTTGGAGCGGACGGTCGACTTCTCGCTGTCGGTGAAGTCCTCTTGAGAGATGGTGCCCGCACGCACTTCCTCGGACAGGCGCCACACTTCGGTGCCGCAGCCGAGCGGACGGCCGCGGAAGGTGCCGGTGAGCATCGGCCCGCCGGGGATCACCACCGCTGGGAGGTCGACGGACGCCGCCGCCATCAGGAGGGAGGGGATGGTCTTGTCGCAGCCGCCCAAGAGGACGACGCCGTCGATGGGGTTCGCCCTGAGCATTTCCTCGGTCGCCATCGCCGCCATGTTGCGCCACAACATCGCGGTGGGCCGCACCTGCGTCTCGCCCAAGGAGACAACGGGAAGCTCGAGCGGGATGCCGCCCGCCTCGTAGACGCCGTCGCGGACGGACTTTGCCACCTCGGTTAGGTGCATGTTGCACGGGGTGAGGTCCGACGCGGTGTTGGCGATCGCGATCTGCGGACGTCCCTCGAATGCGCTGTCGGGAACGCCTCGCCTCATCCATCCACGGTGGATGTACGCGTTGCGGCTATCGCCCGCATACCAGTCGTCGCTACGCAGAGGCATGCGCTCGCCTTTCTGTTTATCGGAATTGCTTGCTGAATATCGAAAAGTTGATTCCAGCATAGACCCGCGACAACTCCGATGCCCGCACGGAGGGTGGGCGCAGGCATGCGCCCGTGCTGTTCGATACGATCGCACGATGCGCGAGCTCCCTCCCGGCTGGGCCACCGACATCGCGGTACTCGAGCATTCAGGCTCCCTCGTTGAAGACCGCGGGGACCATCTGCTGGTCCGCAGCCCAAACAACTCCGACTTCCACTGGGGCAACTGCCTGTTCGTGACCGATGCAACTGGCGTGAATGACGCCGCCGGATGGGTAGCGACATTCCAGGCCGCCTTCCCGGAAGCG
>JAYTGI010000414.1:0-3073 GCA_043733605.1 Demequina sp.
TACGGAAAGCTGTCAGACATCTTCGGCCGCAAGCCGCTGTACGTGTTCTCCATCAGCTCGTTCGTTGTCGGCTCGCTGCTGGCGGGAATGGCGACAAGCATGTACGAGCTGGCCGCGTTCCGTGCGGTTCAGGGACTCGGCGCGGGTGGCCTCATGGCCCTCGCGCTCATCATCCTCGGCGACATGCTTTCGCCGCGCGAACGAACCAAATACCAGGCGTTCTTCTTTGGAGTCTGGGGCGTCGCCTCGGTGCTCGGCCCCGTGCTCGGCGGCTTCTTCGCCGATGCCGACACCATCCTGGGCTTTGCGGGCTGGCGCTGGATCTTCTTCATTAACGTCCCGCTCGGCATTGCCGCGCTCTTCATCATCGTCCGAGTGCTCCACCTTCCTGCCAACCACAAGCGCGTGAAGATCGACTGGGCAGGCGTGACCGCTCTGGTCGTGGCGATCGTCCCGATGCTCATCGTTGTTGAGCAGGGCCGCCTATGGGGTTGGACCTCTGGAGCGGTGCTCGGGCTGGGTGCGCTCGCGGTGGTGGGAATCATCGGGTTCCTCGTGGCGGAACTGAGGGCTCAGGACAACGCCCTGCTCCCTCCGCGAATCTTCAAGAACCGCACCGTGTCCGTGTCCGCCGGCCTCAACTTCATCATGGGCTTCGCGATGTTCGGCGGCATGGCGGGACTGCCGCTCTACACGCAGATCGCCAAGGGCATGTCACCAACGGCGTCGGGCCTCGCGATGCTTCCCATGACGTTTGGCATCATCGCCATGGCGGGGGTCTCGGCGCGCGTCATTCACCAGACCGGTCGTTACCGGATGTTCCCCATCGTGGGCACGGCCCTGTTGGTGATCTCGGGCCTCTACCTGTCGACGCTGCAGGCTTCGGACCCTCTGTGGCACCTGTTCCTTGGCGCCGGCGTGTTCGGTCTTGGCCTCGGTGGTGTGATGCAGCCCAACATGCTCGCCGTGCAGAACGCGGTCGAGGCGCGCGACATGGGCACCGGATCCGCCTCCGTCATGTTCTTCCGCCAAATTGGCGGCTCGCTGGGTACCGCCGTGTTCCTGTCGATCCTGTTCGGCTCCGTTCAGGGCGACATCAGCAGCGAGTTCACCAAGGCGGCGCAGACGCCGCAGTTCCAGGAGGTCGTTGCCAACCCCGCGACTCTCGACAACCCCGTCAATGCGGCCATCATCACAGCGGTGCAGTCGGGATCCCTCGACGGGGCCTCGAAGGCAGGGATTTCTCTGGACGACACGTCGTTCATCAAGAAGCTCGATCCCGTTCTAGCAGCGCCCTTCAAGGAGGGCTTCGCCGACGCGATTACCAGGGTGTTCTTTATCTCGGCCCTCATCACCATCCTCGCCCTGATCTTCGCGCTGTTCATCCCGCACGTGGCGCTTCAGGAGAAGTCGGGCCTGGAGACCATGAGGGAAAACGGCGACGACGACGGTGCGGACGAATCCGTGCCTGTCATCGCGGGGGAGATGTAGTCGCGGCGACGTATCTCACAACTGACGCTCGAGCGGGGCTGGCCTTCGGGCCGGTCCCGCTTTGTTGTTCAGAGCACGAAGCCAGCTTTTCACCGTAGTGCCCGGTGAGCGGTGTCGCACGCGGTAGCCGCCGTGTCTAGGCTTGACTCATGACCGATGCGCCAGGACTGACCGCTGCCAAGACCAAGATGCGCGACGCGGGGGTGAACCAAGCCGCTATCGATGTCTTCAGCCACTATTACGGGCAGCTCGAGGCGGGTGCGACGGGGCTGATCCCCGAGGACACGATCGAACCGCTGACGGATCCGGCGCACCTCGACGAGGTCGAGGTTGACGGCGACGCGGCGCGCGAGGCCCTGGCCAAGACCGCGATCATCAAGCTCAACGGCGGGCTGGGCACCTCGATGGGGATGGACCGCGCCAAGTCGCTGCTGCCCGTGCGCGGCGCAGACACGTTCCTTGATCTGATCGTTGGCCAAGTCCAGCACGCGCGGCGGGAAACCGGCGCGCTGCTGCCGCTCGTGCTCATGAACTCCTTCCGCACTCGCGATGACTCGCTCTCCGCTCTGGCGACCCATCGCGGGGTCCAGGTTCACGACCTGCCCCTCGACTTCCTGCAGAACAAGGAGCCGAAGCTGCTCGTCGACGGCCTCACTCCCGTCGACTGGCCAGCCGAACCCGACCTCGAGTGGTGCCCCCCTGGCCACGGCGACATCTACACGGCCATTCTCGCGTCGGGAGTGCTCGACGCCCTGCTCGACGCAGGCTTCCGCTACGCATGCGTCTCCAACTCCGACAACTTGGGCGCGGTGCCGAGCGCGCGCATCGCCGGCTGGTTTGCCGCATCGGGCGCGCCCTACGCCGCCGAGCTGTGCGTGCGCACTGCGGCCGATCGCAAGGGCGGCCACCTCGCAGTCCGCAAGGCCGACGGCCAGCTCATCCTGCGCGATACCGCCCAGACCTCGCCGGAAGACATGCACTTCTTTACGGACGAACACCACCACCCGTTCTTCCACACCAACAACCTGTGGTGGGACCTGGAGAAGCTGAAGGCGGCGTTGACCGAGCGCGGCGCGGTGCTGGGCCTGCCGCTCATCCGCAATACCAAGACCGTGGACCCCACCGACGCGGAATCACCCGAGGTGTTCCAGATCGAGACCGCCATGGGTGCGGCCATCGAGGTGTTCGAGGGCGCCACGGCGATCGTCGTTGGCCGCGACAGGTTCTTGCCCGTCAAGACCACAAACGACCTGCTGCTCTTGCGTTCCGACGCCTACAGCCTGGACGATGACGGCGCGTTGCGTCTCGCGGTCAAGAAGGCCCCCCTGGTCGACCTCGACCCCTCGTTCTACAAGACGATGACCGACTTCGATGCCCGGTTCCCGCACGGTGCGCCCTCGCTGCGCGAGGCGTCGTCGCTCACCGTCAAGGGCGTCTGGACGTTCGGCAAGAACGTGGTCATCCGCGGCACCGTGGTGCTTCAGGACGACGATGGCGAGCGCAACGCGATTGCCGATGGCACCGTTCTCGACGGCGTCATCATGCAGGGCTAAGCGCCGTTGCGATGGGTTTGAGCCCAGCG
>JAYTGI010000415.1:0-8403 GCA_043733605.1 Demequina sp.
AGCGTGGTGAGCAGGGGGCCGATGCCTCCGATGGTGAAGGCGATGAGCGACGCGATGCCCGCGTGCATCGGCTCGGTGAGTCCGTCCGGGTCAATTCCCAGGTGCATGCGCGCGTGAATCGCGAGCGGGTCCTTGGCGCTTTGCTCTGTCGCCGCCCTGCGCGCAGTGTCCTCCGACATGCCGGTCTCCATGTGGAGCCTGATGAGTTGCTCGAGTTCCCACGCCGGGCGCGCCCTCTGCCACACACGCTCGCGGGCGAGCTGTGCCTCTTCGGCGTCGCGCTGGCTCGAGACCGACACGAATTCGCCCACGCCCATCGACAGCGCACCTGCCGCGATGCCGGCCATTGCGGCGGTAAAAATGGTGGGGAGGTCGGTGGTGGCGGCGGCGACGCCTACGAGGAGCGCTGCGATCGAGACGATGCCGTCGTTGGCCCCCAGCACCCCGGCGCGAAGCCAGTTGAGACGGGCGGAGATGTCGGCCTCGTCGGGACCGCGCTTGAAGTCCGCTTTGTGCGTGGGGCTGCCCATGGGGGCAAATGTACCCGGCGCATCCTAGCGTCGGATAGTAAGGCTGTCCTTGCCTGAGAAGTCAGTTCCTCCGGACCAACACCGCAAAGGTGCCTGTGGCGGTGAAGAGCCCCGTGTACATGATGATTGCGATGCTGGCCATTGCCTGCAGGCTCCAAATAGCCGTCACCATGGCGACCACGACGGCGGCTGCGAACATCGCGACGGCAGCGAACGCCCCGGCGCGCATGGCCACCCGGCGTTCGCGCTCGTCGGCGGTGCCTCCTACGAGGCGAGCCTCGGCAGAAGCGCCGCTCTTGCGAGAGCGCAAAAAGAGGGCAAGGGTGCCCGCAATGCCGAACGCCCCTCCGAACACGATGCCAGTGGCAAACGATTCGTTTCCGGCTGCCCACGCGGCGCTCGCCAGCATGGCGCAGATGAGGGTGCCCGCGGCGCCACCGGTTGCGGCGCCAGCGAGGCTCTTGGTCTTAGTTGGCTGAATCATTGAAGAGCTCCTCGATAGTGCACGAGAAGAATCGTGCGAGGGAAAAGGCGAGGGGGAGCGACGGATCATATTTGCCCGTCTCGATCGAATTGATCGTCTGTCGCGAGACGCCCAGGGACTCGCCGAGCGTCGCTTGCGACAGACCCAGCCCCTCACGCCTTGTGCGGACGGAGTTGATCACGACTGCCTCCTCGTCATTGTCAAGCGACCTTGACATGACAAGGATGCTTGACATGGCCATCTTTGTCAAGCGTGCTTGACACCCGGACGAAAGGAGGGCGCCTTAGCTGGCGCGATGCCCCATGATCGCGGTGCCGACTCGTACCGTCGTCGCGCCTTCCGCGATGGCCCACTCAAGGTCATTCGACATGCCCATCGACAGCTGCCATGCATCACGAAGCGGTGACTCACCGCGCTCCGAGCGAATGAGGGCCTCGTCCCTGAGCGCCCCCAACTCGGCATAGCCCGCGCGGACCGCGCCCTCGTCGGCTGAGTTGAGGCCGATCGTCATGAACCCCGTCACCGTGAGTGCGGGAAGTGCCTGCGCCGCAGCGGCCAGCGCGAGCGCCTCGCCTGGGTCAACGCCGGCCTTGGACTCCTCGCCCGAGACATTGACCTGGATCATCACGTCCAGCTCCCGCTCGGCCTCGACGCAGAGCCGCGACAGCCGCTCTGCGAGCGCGAGCGAGTCGACCGTTTCGACGCAATCCGCGAACTCGACGGCGATCGCCGCCTTGTTTCGCTGGAGCTGCCCGATGACGTGGATGCGGGCGCCAGCGGCCCTGAGCGCCGCGCCCTTCACGGCCAGCTCTTGCATGCGTGACTCGCCCACGAGGGTCGCGCCCGCGCGCACCGCCGCGACCGCGGCATCGGCGTCCCACGCCTTGGTGGCCACAAGGATCTTGACGTCGGAGCCCGCGCGCCCAGAGGACCACTCAGCAAGATGGACGCGCGCATGCACCTCCGTGAGACGTGCGGAGTAGTCCCATCCGGGCGGCGTTAAGGCCATGTCGGCCATCAGGAGTCCTTGGCGATTGGGCCGACGACGGCGCGAGTCACCGCAACCAGATCGGCGGGAGCCAGGCCGATGTCGAGGCCTCGCCTGCCCCCGCTCACATAGACCACGTCGTACAGTTGCGCGGTCTCGTCGAGCGCGGTTGGCAGCGCCTTGCGTTGGCCGATGGGCGAGATGCCTCCCACCACGTAGCCCGAGGAGCGCTCCGCATCGGCCGGAGGCGCCATCTCGGCCTTCTTGCCACCCAGCGCGTGGGCAAGAGCCTTGAGGTCGAGCATCCCGCTCACAGGCACGATGCCCACCGACAGGTGTCCATCGACGTACGCGCACAGGGTCTTGAAGACCTGCTCGGGGTCCACGCCGATCGCCGCAGCGGCCTCCAGGCCATAGCCCAGGTCGCTGCTCGCGTCGTGGTCATACGGGTGGAGCGTATGGTCGATCCCCGCGTCGATCAACGCCACTACTGCGGGGGTCGACGCGTGTTCGTGCTTGGCAGCGTGCTTGGACATGCCACCATTGTGCCGCTCACGGTCGGGCGTTGCACCCAGCGCCGCATGCTGTCGTAGGGTGTCCGCGTGACCGATGAAGCGAAGCCCCAAGTCGACATGTGGACGGACGGCGCCTGCAAGGGAAACCCAGGAGTCGGTGGCTGGGGCGCTTGGATGCGCTCCGACGGCCACGAACGCGAACTGTGCGGCGGAGACGATCACACCACCAACAACAAGATGGAGCTCACCGCAGTCATCGAGGGGCTTAAGGCGCTGACCCAGTCATGCCACGTCAAGCTCCATGTCGACTCCACTTACGTGATGCAGGGCGTCAAGTCCTGGATGCCGGGCTGGAAGCGCAACGGCTGGCGGACGTCGGACAAGAAGCCCGTGAAAAACAAGGAGCTGTGGCAAGCGCTCGACGAGCAGGTCGCCCGCCACGACATCACGTGGGTGTGGGTCAAGGGCCACGCCGGTGACCCGGGCAACGAGCGCGCCGATGAGCTTGCGAACAAGGGCGTA
Source organism: Demequina sp. (assembly GCA_043733605.1). Classification (GTDB taxonomy): domain Bacteria; phylum Actinomycetota; class Actinomycetes; order Actinomycetales; family Demequinaceae; genus Demequina. The sequence goes on from JAYTGI010000415.1 coordinate 3,040, forward strand.
GACCAGGTGCGCGCGGGGCGCTAAGAGGTTGGATCAGCCGGGCGCGCAGCCCTGGGTGCCGCCTATTGGCTCTCGGGCCACCATCCATGACGCCGCCACGTCGGAATGGCGTCGCGAAGGCGGCGTCGCGAGCGAACCAACAACCAGAGCTCGATCCCGCCAAGAACGCTGAAGAGTCCTGCGAAGACGATCAGCTGCTGCTTCACGACCGGGTCGGAGCCTAGGCCGGCCGCGAGGGCGAAGGGAACAACGGCGAGCATGGTGGCCGACAAGATCGCCAGCATCACGAGAATCGGACCGGCGACCACGGGACCCGCGGGATGGCCGCGTCGCAACATCGAGGCAGTCGCCAGCGCGGCCGGAATGACCCAGCCGAGGTCGATCACCCAGGTGGGGTTCGGCAATTCGGACAGGTGAATGTTAGTCGGCAGCCCATTGGGGAGGGCGGCGACGATCTCGGAGAGCCAAAGCAGGCCGATGCCGACCCCTGCGACCGTCAAGAACCACATGGCGGCACGATGGGGCACATGCGCGAATGCCAGCCGGGTCCTAGCCACGTCGACCCGCAGAAGCCCGTCGAGCATCGCGAACCCCGCCAGGGTCAGCACTGCCACATAGACGAGGAACATCGCGTTGAAGGGCGTCCCAAACGAGAGATGGGCGTAGTCGTATGTCAGCCAGGTCAGGATCCCCACGGCAAAGAGATGTGAGCCGAGCGACGTGGCGCGCGCTCGGCGGGTCGCCCAGATGAGCAGCGGCACGGTGGCCAGCGTGACGGCGTCCTGGGCGCGCCAGGTTTGTCGCGTGAGAGGCGAGACCAACCGGTAGGCATCGTCGAAGGCCAGACCGTATGTGGCGGCGATGACGACGAGAAGGCCGAGAAGCGGCGTGTAGATCGCGAGAAGTGGGCGACCGCCAACGCCATGAGCCTCCGTCGCATCATTTGGCTCGGAGCTTCTCCGCGTAGTGGGAACCCGCACCGTCATGACCTGCTCCTCCTGAATGTCTTTGTTTGAAGCCTGGCGGGGGTTGTGTTCTGACGCCAAGGACGAACGTCTTGTCTTGTGCGCGTCACGAGCCGCGCCGATGAGCTTGCGAACAAGGGCGTCGACCAGGTGCGCGCGGGGCGCTAGCCCCTCAGGCGTCGGCCCGTCGGCACACCTCATCGATGGTGGCGGATAGGGGATACGCGCCTGCGAGTCGAGGGCCCTCGGGGAATTCCCATATGTCGAGCATCAGCTGCAATGGATATGCGAGCACCTGATCCGTGCGGTAGATCTGGGTCCCATCAACGGGGATGGCGCAACCGGTCGCGCCCCACTCGGCTCCATAAGTGTGGGGCCGCGTCGCATCAATCGGCACGGAGACGTCGCGTACGTCCGTCGTAAGTCGCGGGTCATGGTGCGCCTTGATGCCGACGCGAACCTTCGCCGCGTTGCTCGCAACGGAATTGCCGAACACCTCGGCGATGCAGATCCCGCACGGGGCGTCCAGAGCGAGAGTGGACTGCCGGGGGTGCGGACGGTGAGGTCGGAACCGATCCGGTGCTGCCCGATGCGGCTGCCTTCGGGCCCCGCGAATGCGCCTGTCTGCACATGGGATGTGCGGAACTCGCCATCGGCGGTGCGCCATGCGGGTTGATCGCCGTCGATCCGCAGTTCGAGCCCTGCGGAGGTGATCCGATAGCGCGCCCTCGACCGCTCCGGCGTGGTCCAGTGTGGGAGGTACTCGGGTATCCATAGATTCGCGTTAAGTTCGCCACCCTCGAAGTGTTCGATGCAGTCCCAGCGTGTTATGCGTCGGGATCGGAGCCGATGATCAATGCCGGGTAGGCGTCCCGGAGTACGACGTCCCGGTCGGTCTACCAAATCCAGTCGAATGGGTTAGCGCTTCGCGCCGGCCAGCGCGCTGACGGAAGCGAGCCCAGCGGCAAGGTCGGCGGCTAGGTCGTCTGCGATGGCAGTAGCCTGCGGTGCGCACATGATCGTCACGACGAGACGCTCGCCGCACGACAGGGCCGCGGCGAGAACGGTCACGTTGCCGACGAGTGTCGGCAAGGGCACCACACGTCGGACGGTGAGACCCAGCACCTGGAATGGTTCGGCGGGGCCGCGCATGTTGGTCAGCAGCGAGGTGATCGAGTGCTGCCGCTCGACAAACCGGCGGTACAACCCCAGTGCGGCGACCCCGCGGAAGAGTTGAGATGTGAGCCACCAGGTGGAGCCGGAGATGAGTCGCTTGCGTCGCCGGGTATATGCCGCGAGCGCGCTGAGATCGTCGGCGACGGAGAGCCCCGGCGTCGGGACGTGGAATCGGACTGCGCCCACCCGGTTTTCGACGGCGGTCGAGGGCACAGTGACCGTGCATGAGATCACCACCGGCGCTCCGCCGTGTCCGTCCGTTGCGAGCTGATTGTGCAGCGCGGCGCCCCACGCCCATAACAGCGCGTCGTTGATCGTGGCGCCACACTCGTGCGCTCCCTCACGTAGCCCGGCAAGGTCGACGTCGACGATGTGCACCGTGTACCCAGCGGTCACGCGCTGGTTGACCGCCGAGGATGGCACCCGGCGGTACGACGAGGCGGCGAGCTCGCGCATGCCGACAAGGTGCCGCGGCAACGAAGCGACGCCCACAACGACCGACCGCGTGCGCGAGTTCCACGCCTCTCGGGCGAGCTTGCCCCAGGCAGGCACGGGTGTCGGCGCAGCCAGCGGTCGCGCGACGCCTTCCTGCACCAGGGTGGCCAGGAGGCGCAGGACGCTTGGCCCGTCGGCCAGCGCGTGGTGGCTCGACCACACGAGAGCCGAGCGTTGCTCATCCGGCAGGTCAACTATGGTGAGCGTCCACCAAGGGTGAACCGCATCAAGCGGGTCGAGGAGAATCGCGGTCGCCACCTCTAACAGATCGGCGGCAAGTGCTGACCTCCCACGGACGTGGTGACCGAGATCGGGCTCCACGTCCTCCCATACCGGCCGGCCCGCGCCAAAAGGCACCCGTCGCATGCGCTGAGCCAAGCGGGGCGATAGGCCCAGTCGGGCGCGGATCGAGGCGCGGACGTCGTCGAGGTCCGGCGGCGGGCCGTCGAGTTCGAGCAACACGCCGATCGTGCGGGGATTGGGCCCGACGTCGGCGGCGAGTTCAGCAAGGTCGAAGACGCTCATCCGGTCGGGCATGGGGCCAAGTATCCCATCGGCGCAATCAATGCGTGGCGCGGGCCGCGGAACCTCGGCGCGTAGCGCCTTTCGTGTTGTGCAAGCTGTGCGTCAACCCGCCATCGCTCGCAGAACATCGAGTGACGAAAGGATGCGGGCGCGGAGGTCGGCACCGCGCGCGGCAAAGTCAGCTTGCCTTTCGGCGTATTCGCGCTTGCCCTCGGCGGTCTCGATGCGCACTGGTTCGAGACCTAGCGTCGAGACGTCGTAGGGCGACGCCCTCATGTCGAGGTAACGCACGCTCATGGCGAGCTCGAAGGCGTCGAGGACGAGACTGCTCGGCACGGCGGGCGCGAGTTTTGACGCCCACTTGTAGAGGTCCATGTTTGCGTGCAGGCATCCGGGTTGTTCAAATTCCGACTGGCCTTCGCGCGTCGGCTGAATGAGGTTGAGCGGTGAGGCTTGGGGTGTGAAGAAGCGGAAGGCGTCGAAGTGAGAGCAGGCGATGGGGTTTGCGGCAACAACGGCATCGGTTCCAGCCTGTCCCAGGCGGAGGGGGAGCGAGTGGCGGCGTTCGTCACCTGCGCGGTACACCATCGCCCACTCATGAAGACCGAAGCAACCAAGCCTCGCAGGGCGGGACGCGGTCGCCCTTAAGAGTGCGTCGACGTAGTCGACCGCGCGCCCGCGTGCGGCTAAGAACGGGACAGGATCTACCGATGTGGCCCCATCACGCGTTGTGTAGTAACGCGACGCCGCGTGTTGGGGAGCGTCGGCGATTGCGATGCCGACGCCGGGGTGCCACCTGCGCAGCCGCATCGGTCGGGTGTCGTAGTACTCATAGAGAAAGTCCTCGACTGGGTGCTTCTCCTGACCGGGCGCCCGCTCGCGGTGACCCGCAGTCGCCGCATCGGCTCGTTTCGCGTGCGCAAGCGCGAGTGGCTCCCATTCCTCGCGCGCGAGCACTCTTGTCGAGTGCTTGGTCGATGGCATCACCGTTCAATCCTGTCAGGCACGGCCCGTGCTCGCGTCGGCCACTCGCGTCGATGCCTTCGTCAGCGCCTGCTCGAGCGGGCCAGCCCCTACCCAGACCCGCCACGCGGTCGCCGCTCCGATCAGCACAAACGTGAGTACAACGAGGGCCACGTTGGACGGTTGCCACACGATCGGATCCCCCACGGCGGCGATGACGACGATGTGCGCGGTGTACATCGTGAGAGACATCGACCCGAACGCGAGCAGCGGAAGGGCCCATCTGAAAGGACGCACCGCCGCGACGCACACCCCGATCACCGCCAGTGCTACCCCGGTATTGCCGATGAGTTCAAAGGACGTGTTCGAGTGCGGGGCTACCGACGCCCACGCCACGCCGGCTGCGGAAAATGAGTGCAAGCCGCTCCACGGAGTCGCGCCGCCACAGAGGACCCCCGTCCCATAAGACAACCCGGCGGCGAGGGCTCCGATCCACACGAGCGTCAGCGCAGTGCCCCGAGCGCGCAGGTCCGTCTTGCCGATGGCCATGCCGACCAGCACGTAGCCCGACCACGCGAGCGCCGGGTAGTGCTCGCTCACGAGCTTTTCCGCCACCCACCATCCATCGAGCGATTCGCTGGCTTCTCGCGCCGCAAGAGAGCCGACCGTGAAGGCGACCCCGGCGGCAGCGAGCAGGGCGGGCGGCCGCAAACGCATGACAGGAATGACGAGCACGAACATGAGACCCAGGTTGGTGAGGATCACGTCGACGGGAGTGCCGAGCGCCCCGACCGCATATCCGGCGGCCATGAGGAGAGCCCCGCGAGTGGCGACCCTTACCGCCGCGTGCGCCGGGCCAACGGCATCCTTCGATGACATCAGCGCGATCGTGACACCAGCGAGCACCGCGAAAATGGCCGATGCCCTGCCGTCGAAGATCCACAGCCACTGCCAACCGTTGCGATCCGCTCCGCGGGTCCCTGCATCGCCGATGTGCGCGGCGAACATGCCGATCAGCGCGATGGCACGAGCGAGATCGAGGCCCGCGATGCGTCCGGTCCACCGTGCGGTGCGAGTGAACGGCCCGGTCGCGAGCGGCAGAGCGGAAGGAAGGGACACGGGCGTCAGGTGAGACCGGCGGCCTCGAGCGTGCCAATTGCCCACTCGTAGTGGGCGCCCAGGCACTCATGAGCAATGTCGCCGAGCGCCTCGTCGCCCAACCACTCGTGGCGCGACCTCT
>JAYTGI010000416.1:0-3047 GCA_043733605.1 Demequina sp.
ACGTACGACGAGGGCGATACCTTTGACCAGAGCGCCGCTCGCGGCTTCATCGAGATCTACGGCCTTGCAGCCAAGCAGGCGGCCGCGCGTGAGGCGAGGGTCTTGGGGCTCTAGGCCCCAGGGGAAACCTGGCCAACGTGCGAAGCGGCCTCCGCCCTAGGCATTCCGGGGCGGGGCCGCTGTTATTACTGAGAGGACATCATGGACAAGGCATCTGGCACCAATGAGGGCGCCCTGTGGGGCGCACGCTTCGACGGCGGACCTGCCGAGGCGCTTGCCAGGTTGAGCGTCTCGACGCACTTCGACTGGCGTTATGCGGACGATGACCTCACGGCGTCAATCGCGCACGCTCGTGCTCTCGAAAGGGCGGGGTTGCTCACGGCCGACGAGTCGTCCCAGATGGTCGGGGCGCTCGCCTTGCTGCGCGATCAGGTTGCCTCGGGTGCTGCAGTGCCTGCGGCCTCTGACGAGGACGTCCACGGCGCGCTCGAGCGGCTGCTCATCGAGGCCGTCGGTCCGGAACTTGGCGGCAAGTTGCGTGCGGGCCGCTCGCGCAATGACCAGATCGCCACGCTGCCTCGCATGTACCTGCGCAGGCACGCGCGCTTGATCGCGGGGCAGGTGCTCGACGTGGTCGAGGCGCTGTTGGCTCAAGCGGATCATCACATCGACGCGCCGATGCCAGGGCGCACGCACTTCCAGCACGCCCAGCCGGTCACGCTGGGCCACCACCTGATGGCGCACGCGTGGCCTTTGCTTCGCGACGTGGAGCGCCTCACGGACTGGGACGCGCGCGCGGCGTGGTCGCCGTACGGAGCGGGCGCTCTCGCCGGGTCGACGCTGGGCCTTGACCCTGTGGCCGTCGCTGCCGAACTCGGCTTCGCGGGGCCCACCGAAAACTCGATCGACGCGACCGCCTCGCGCGACGTGGTCGTCGAGTTCGCGTGGGTCGCCGCGATGATCGGTATCGACCTGTCGCGCTTGGCAGAGGAGATCATCGCGTGGGCGACGGTCGAATTTGGCTACGTGTCTTTGGACGACGCCTATTCGACCGGGTCCAGCATCATGCCCCAGAAGAAGAACCCCGACATTGCCGAGCTTGCGCGCGGAAAGGCAGGGAGGCTCATCGGCGATCTCACCGGGCTGTTGGCGACGCTCAAGGGACTGCCGCTCGCGTACAACCGCGACCTGCAGGAGGTCCACGAGCCCGCTTTCGACGCGGTGGACACACTCGAAGTGTTGTTGCCTGCGTTCGGAGGGATGGTGCGCACGCTCGTGTTCCACGTGGAGCGCATGGCGTCGCTCGCGCCCGCTGGTTTCTCGCTGGCCACGGACATCGCCGAGTGGCTCGTCAAGCAGGGAGTGCCGTTCCGCGACGCCCACGAGGTGTCCGGTTCGTGCGTGCGCTTATGCGAGACGCGCGGCAAGGAGCTCCACGAGATGACTGTTGAGGAGATGGCGGGTGTGCACCCGGCGCTGACTCCTGAGGTGTTGTCCGTTTTGACCGTCGATGGGTCCCTGGCGGCGCGCGATGGTTCGGGCGGGACGGCGCCTGCGCGAGTGATCGAACAGGGCATTGCGGCGCGCGCGCGCGTCAAGCACTTCCGTCCGTGGACGGGCGTCTAGCCAAGCCCGGTCATTCCGCACGCCCACCAGTCGCCGTCGAGTCGCACGGGATCGTTACAGCCCATGCCCCACATGTCCATGCCTTCCGGACTCCCTTGTGGCGAGTAGATGTAGCCCCCCGCGTCGTCAGGTATTCCCGCCCACTGTGGGACGAACACGGTGCCGTCGCCATCGGTGGACACCAATCCCTTGACCGAAACAAATGCCAGGTCGAAGGGGAGGTCCTCGTGGCAATCGGGATCGAGGTTGTTGTTCACGATCGGTAGTGCAGCGACGCGGTCGAGCTCAGGGTTCATCAGCTCGAATTGGGTGCAAGCGTCGACGCTGGGCCCAACAGCTACGAAAACTAGAGCCACCACCCCTGCGCAGCCGACGAGACCGGTAACTCAAGGGCGGAGGGTCTTCCTCAGTGCGAGAATGGCAACAAGCGCGAGGCCGATCGGGGCGCTCAAGGTCGGGACCCAACGAGAAGGGCCCCGTGGGTGGGTAAACCACCTCTACCGATCGGGAAGCGCGTTGATCGAGTGAAGCCCGATTGCGATGTATGCGGATGCAACGAGCCACGCAACCAGGCAGGCCGCCACAATGAGAGCGCTCACCGGCCGTCGTTGCAATCGGGTGGGCGGCGATTCAGTAATCCAGGGATCTGCGGGCGACACCATTCAGTCGACCTCAACCTCGGTGGCGCCCGTCACGCGCAGTAGATCCGCATACGTGATGGCGAACAGCGAGGCCGCAATTCCCGCGGCGGCCCATAGTTCGTCGTGGCCACTCAGTGCCACGTCCAGGTACGTCCGGAGTGGCGCAGGGTGGCCCACCGGCGCCACTCCGCCAATGACTTGGCCGGTTGCCGCCCTCACGTCGTCTGGCTTGGCGCGGGTAATCACTGCGGCGCCGATTCGCCCCGCTAGCAACGCCGTATCGACGCGGTGCGCACCCGAGGTCAGTACCAGAACGGGCTCGCCATCGGCCATGAAGATGAGCGAGTTCGCGATCGCGCCCGCCTCGCAACCGAGGTACTCTGCCGCGGCAGCCGCAGTGGGCGTCGCCTCGTCGATTTGGCGCACGGCCACGTCGATTCCGGCCGCGTGAAGGGCATTTTGGACCTGGGCGACCTTGGGGTGGAGTTCGGTCATATCCACACCCTAGTGAGGCGCGCATGTCAGGGGGCGCGGCTAGCCTGATCGCGACAGAGGGTGCACATGGGAGGCCGTGGACAGGAGAGACCGTGCACGTGCATGACCGTACAGACGCAAAGCGGGCCAGGGAGGTCACAGTGTTTGGGCTCATCGGATCACTTCACACGACCGACGAAGGTCGCGGCATCGTCGCAGCTGCGCTTCTCGAGGGCTGCAAGGACATGCCGGGCAACCTGGCCTACTTGGTCGCTGAGGACGCGGGGGACCCGTTGACGATCTGGG
>JAYTGI010000417.1:0-3041 GCA_043733605.1 Demequina sp.
AGGGCTCTCACGCGGCGCCTCCAGGAGTTGTCGATTGGCTTCCACAGGCAGACGAGTGCGGGTGTGCTTCAAGCGCGCGTGATTCGCGACGTCGAAACCGTTGCAGACGCGACGCGCCAGACCCTCGACAGTGTGCTGGGTGCCGCAGCAACCATGGTCGGCGCGCTCACGCTCACGGCGTTGCGCGTGCCCCAGTTCTTGCCTGTGTTCGCGCTCACCGTCCCGCTGGCCGCGGTGCTCATCATCGCCAGCAGGCGAGGTATCTCCGAACGAAACGCCACCTTTCGCACCGAAATGGAGCACATGTCAGTCCGGGTGGCTGAGATGGCACACCTCATTCCCGTGACCAGGGCACATGCATCCGAGGAGCACGAAGCCGCGCGCGTCGAGGATGCAGTGGTTGGCGTGCGTTCCGCTGGACTGCGACTCGATCTGGTCAACGGCAAGTTCGGCGCGCTCGCCTGGATAGGCTTTCAAATGCTGTCCATTGGTTGCCTTGTCGGCGCGGCCGGTCTCGCCTGGTCGTCCACCTGGGGTGTGACCGCTGGCGATGTGGTGATGCTTTCGAGCTACTTCGTTCAGCTCACTGGCGCAGTGACGGCCGTCCTGGGTGCGGCCCCCATCCTGGCTCGCGGAAACGCTTCAGTCCGCTCGATTGCCGCGGTGCTCCAGGAAGAATCGGTCGAGCACAACGAGGGCAAGACGCGCATCGACGCGGTCGCCGGTCACATCGCAATCAAGGGACTTCGCGTCAGCTTCAGAGGCGCGGACGAGGTACACGCCCTCGAAGGCGTCGACATCGATGTGGCACCAGGAGAAACCGTTGCCATCGTCGGTCACTCGGGTTCCGGCAAGTCCACGCTGCTCAACGCGGTCATCGGGTTTGTCACGCCCGACGAGGGAGCGGTCTTGGTCGACGGGCGGGACATCAGCACCATCGACATGCGCACTCTCAGGCGATTCATTGCCGTCGTGCCCCAGGAGTCGCTCCTTTTCCAGGGAACCGTGCGAGACAACATCACCTATGGAAGCCTCTCCGTGGACGATGCCGACGTCATCGACGCGCTCAAGGGCGCCCAGGCCTGGACATTTGTGGAGGAGATGGGTGGGCTCGACGCGGGCATTGGCGAGCGCGGCACGCGCCTTTCGGGAGGGCAGCGGCAACGGTTGACCATCGCGCGTGCCCTCATTCGGCGGCCTCGAATCCTGCTGCTCGACGAGGCGACGTCTGCGTTGGACGCCGAATCTGAACAAGCGGTGCAGGCAGCCTTGGGCACGCTCATGCGTGGCCGCACCACACTGGTGGTGGCGCATCGGCTCTCGACCGTGAGACGGGCACACAGAATCGTGGTGCTGGAGCAGGGGCGGGTGGTGGAGATAGGGACGCACGAGGAACTCATAGCGAAGGGCGGCACCTATGCCAGGATGGCGCTCTTTTCCGACGAGGAGCAGGGCGGGAGAGCGGTAGGGTCCTGAGCATGAGTATTCGCATTGCGCCTTCGATCCTCTCGGCCGACTTCGGGCGGCTCGAGAGCGAGATGCTTGAGGCCGCGAGCGCCGACTTCATTCACGTCGATGTGATGGACAGCCACTTCGTCCCCAACCTGACGATGGGAATTCCGGTAGTCCAACGACTCGCCCAAATTTCGCCGCTGCCACTCGATCTCCACCTGATGATTTCCGATCCTGACCGCTGGGCAGCCAGGTATGCAGACCTGGGTGCGGCATCGTGCACCTTTCACTTTGAGGCCGCGACTCGTCCGGTGCAGGTTGCCCGTGACATCCGGGCTACCGGAGCGCGCGCCGCCGTGGCGATCAAGCCAGGGACGCCGGCCGAGGCGGTGTTCGATCTCCTCACCGAGGTCGACATGGTGTTGGTGATGACGGTTGAGCCCGGCTTTGGGGGCCAGGAGTTCATGCCAGAAATGCTGCCAAAGTTGGGTGCGCTACGAAAGGCCGCGGCTGAGGCAGGCACAGAAATTTGGCTTGAGGTTGACGGAGGCATCACGCCGACGACGGCGGCCGAGGCAGTCGCGGCAGGCGCGGACACTTTGGTCGCGGGCGCCTCGGTGTTCGGCCATGCGGATCGCGCGGCCGCAATTGCCAACCTGCGCGTGGCGGCAAGGTAAAAAGTGGAGGAGACGCTCAGCGACGAGGCGGCGCTGGACAGGGCGATCGCCCTTGCCGCGTCGGGCCCGGAGTTTGGCCCCAACCCCAGGGTGGGAGCCGTCATCACGAGCCCCTTGGGTGTCGTGCTTGCCGAGGGCTTTCATCGTGGCGCCGGAACTCCCCACGCGGAGGCGGCCGCGCTCGACGAAGCGATGACGTCGGGTGCGGACGTGGATGGCGCGACCGCGTACGTGAGCCTCGAGCCATGCAATCACACGGGCAGGACGGGGCCTTGTTCTGTCGCGCTTGCCGACGCGGGAATCGCCCGCGTTGTCTACGCAGTGGCGGACCCCAACCCGCGCGCCGGTGGGGGAGCGCAGTACTTGGCGGACCAGGGGGTCGAGGTGATTCACGCGCCACACGCTCAAGCAGAGACGGTGAATCGCAGGTGGTTGACCGCGATGAGACATGGAAGGCCTTACGTCATCGCCAAGTGGGCGCAGACGCTCGACGGCAAGATCGCCGCGACCGACGGCACTAGCTTCTGGATCACGGGGCAGGAGGCCCGAGAGCACGCACATGAGGTGAGGGCGGGGGTGGACGCGATTTTGGTGGGCACAGGCACCGTCCTGATTGACGATCCCGAGCTTTCGGCGCGTCCTGAATCCGCGCTCGAGGCGCATCAGCCGCTGCGGGTCATCATGGGCAAACGATCCACCGCGGGAGCCCGTGTCTGGCGAGACGAGAACGCGATCGCGCTCACCACTCACGACCCAAGGGCGGCACTCGCGGCCCTGTGGGAACGCGAGGTTCGCACCGTTGTTGTCGAGGGAGGATCCGCCATTCACACGGCCTTCCTCACCGCGGGGCTTGTCGACGAACTCAACGTCTATATCGCACCGGTCTTGCTCGGCGCGGGCACCGCCGCGGTC
>JAYTGI010000418.1:0-8333 GCA_043733605.1 Demequina sp.
ATCCGTCGAGGCGCAGCAGCCGCCACAAGCGAACCATCCCAGGCTCGGCCACCCCCGCGATCGCTGGACTCCCCACAGTCCCCGCGTTCACTGGACTCCTCTGACCCCGCTCGCCGTGTAGCCGTGCGGACTGAATCGCGTGAATCCTGGTGTTGACCAAGAGATCCGCCCAGAGGTTCGCCAGCAATGGCGCCTTGCCCCTGATGTCGCGCACACCGGTCGCGGCAAGCGCCCTTGCCATTTGGTGCCGCATCTTGAGAGCGTCGATGCGAGTGGCTGGCGCCAGCACAAAGTGCCCGATTTCGTGGGCAAATACTGTGGCGAGCTCACCAGTGACTCCCAGCTGCGCCATCAGAGTTGGGTCGACATGGACGTGCGGCGGAAAGTCGAACCACGCGAAACTGCCGGCCTTAGCCCCCGCTCCTGGGACCAACTCAGGTGGGCGCAGTGCAACGTCCCAGAGGGCGAGAGCCTCGTCCCACGCCTGAGCGACGACCGCGTCAGAAGGCTCCCGGTGCCTCACAGTGTCTCCACGCGTAGCCACGCCAAGTACGTCGAGGGCGGAAGCAAGAGGGACACAGAGACGTCAGCGCTCCAGGAGTGGGTGGCGAGAACTCCAACCGCTCCCGAGGGCGCGGCTTGGGCCCACGTGACCGGCGATACATCGGACCACCCGGCGGGGGGCTCGGAGACCGCCACGAGCCTGTGGCCCCAGACATCGGCGTCAAGTCTCCACCACGTCGAACCCGTGAGTATGGCGAAGGCGCCGTCCTCGTAGAGCGACCACGCCTCGCTCGGAGGCTCCGTCCACACACCTCCGAGCCCGACAAATCCGCCGAAGGAGGCGACATAGCCGTTCAGTGCATCCCTGCCGGGCCACCACCAGCGGTCGGTGCGCTGGTGTTCGATGAACCACACCACGTCGTCGCCGTCGAGGCCAAGAATCGCGGCCGCGACATGGCCGGAACCCTCGTCAACAATGCGTTCGATACGCAACAGCGCGTCTTCGCGCAGCGGCAGCGCACCCGCACGCCACGCGGCGATTCCCACGAGGTCGATGGGAGCGACCGCCACCACACCCGCAGAGCCACCGGCAACGCTGGGCTGGTCATCGTGCCCCCCATGCGCTGCCACCACGCCCGCCGCAAGCCCCGCCTCGAAGCGCTTGGCATCGGCGCCTTGAGCGACCGCGGCTATCCGCGCGGACGTCACGTCGATGCCGCCCGTGTCGGCGGGCGCCGCGCGTGCCACGTCCACGCAGGCGGCTTCGTTGGCAAGGTGCCGCGGGAGCCGCACGCTCATGAGGACTCCATCCACCTCAAATATGCGGTATAGCGCTGGTGGAGGTACTTGAGGGCGGTGAGATCATCAAAATCCCTCCCCACGAGCTTGCCGACTGACGAGATCGCGCGAATCTGCGACTCGATCGCCGTAATGCGCCCCAAAACCGTGACTCGCTCGAGTCCGTCGAGCCCCACCTGAAACTGGGCCAGGAGTTCCCGCACTGGATCCTTCTTGTCGAGGTCAAGCGCGGCGTATTGCCTGCCCGATTCCGCAAGCAACTCACTCAGCCAGCTCGCGACATCCGTCGCGAATTCCGCATCGGCGCCATCCTGAAACCGAGGGTGTTCCAGGTTGGGGAGCAACTTTCCTCGCAGCACAAACGGCAGCACCGCCGACACATCCGCCATTGTCACCTCTGGTACGCCTCGGAACCACGCGACGGCCTTGGAGTACAGCACGAGGGTCTGGAGCGCGCGGACAGAAAGCCCGTTGAGCGTCTGCGCCCCAGGGTCAGACTCGAGATCGGCACCCGAATTGGCGCCGATGACGCCAGAGACATCCCCACCTGCTGTCGCGACGACGTCCTTGGTGCGGTACTCGAAGCGTCGGCCGCCGTGCTGAACAAACTCGAAGTGGCTGAAGAAGAATTCGAGTCGGCGGCGCACCGATTCGGGGAAGGGCACCGCGCGAATTGCGGCCCGCATCGCGGCGCGGTCGGCGGCGGTAAAGATCAGTTCGCTTGGTACGTGGTCTTCGGGAAGCTCGCCCGCCTCCACGCGGGCCACCAACTCATCGAAGAACCTGCTGTTGAAACCGGCGGCCTGGACTGTCACGTCGAGCCGGTCCTTGAGCGCTTGAATCACTGGGAAAGTGCCGCCGCCCGCGTCGTCGTTAGCCGTAAAGTACCAGCTCTCGACGGCGCCATCGGGCGAGGTGCGGTGCATCTGGTCGTGGCTCTCGACGTAGCCTTCGGCGACCATCGTGAGCAGGGCCGACTGCGTCTTGGTGGGGATGCGGTTGTATTCGTCGATGATCTTGACGGGTCGTGTCAGCCAATCGCGCCAGGCAATCCCTATGTCTGTGAGGCGCGATGCGCCAATCAGGTCCTTGGGGAGGGGGATGCCGATCAGGTCGGAGATGGTGAGTTGCGGCTGGCCCTGCTGAACCCCGCGCCGCACGTCGGCGGGCTCGCTCCCCGCGAGTACTCCCATCAGCACCGCCACCGTTGTCTTTCCGCGCCCCGGCCCGCCGATGAGGAGGCAGCGCCCTCCAACGGCAAAGGTCAGCAGCGGAACCAGCACGTTCGACGAGTACGATGCATCGTCGGGTAGAGCGAGCGTCGCGCCCGCATCCCCTAGCGTGAAGCTCAGCGCGGGCGCCGTGGAGAACTCGATGTCGTAGTACGGCGAGATGACCGCCGTGTTGACGATCCAGTAGTAGGCCTGGCGAAGTCGCTCGTCGAGAGTGTCGGTCTCGACCCCATAATCCGCAAGCAACTGCTCGGCGGTGACCTGCACGGGCGCGAAACCTGGTCTTGGCGTCGTGGGGGAAGTCGAGAGATGATGCCAACGGTCAGCCATGCGGTCAGCCTAGCGGCGGGGCGAGCCTCTGAGCAGGAACGACGTGTTCTTCGATCGCTGCAAGCGACGCGGCGAGCCGTTCCTCGACGCTTCCGTGAACTTCGATCCACGGCACGTCTAGTTCCGCAAGGGTTTCCCTGAACCGCTTCTGCATCGCGCTCCTGATGTCCTCGCCGTCCCTCGTGTCGTCCTGAACCCAGGGAATCTCATCGCCTGTCACGATGTACAGGTCGGGCAAATGCGCGGCCACGCGAGCCATGATGCGCGCCGACGTCTCTCCCATGTAGCGCTCATAGAACAGCGCGGTGGTGAGGGCGTCGGTGTCGCAGATCACGAGAGGGACCTGCGTCGTGCGCAACGCCTCTCGCTCAAGGACGAGTTGCGCCTCGACGATCAGTTCGAATTCGGCGGGGACCCACTGCGCATCCATTCCCCCAGGGCGATCCACGCAGTATTCGCGGCCATACTCAGGCACCCACTCCGCGCCGAGCCTGGCCGCGAGCGCGAACGACAGAGTCGTCGAGCCGGTCGATTCGGCGCCAAGGACGACCACACGCGCCGCGAGGTCCCTCCTGACGGCCGACGAAAGGTCGCCCCAATGTCCGACGAGGTCACCCCTGATTGCGGTTCCAGATATTGGCCTCTCTGCGCGACCCTCATCCACCTGAACCCAGGTCGCCCCTAGCCTGCGAGCGAGTTCTTCGCCGTAGGCGTCCGACGTGAAGACCGCGTCTACTGGGGCGTCGAGCAGCGCCTCGATGACCGCCATGTGCGCGTCCCACGCGACGGGCGACGCGTAGTCGATGGCTGCGTCGTCGAGCCCAGCGACCACGCGCACCGTGGGATGGTCCTCCCTGATCCACGCGGAGCGAACATCCATGGCGATCGATTCGCCCGAAGACGCCAGCACCTGGACGGTCACTCGCTCGCACGCCCGCTGCGCCGTGCGAATGAGGTGCGAATGGCCTGCGTGGAGCGGGTAGAACTTGCCGAGCACGAGGCCGTGCATGTACTGCCGAGCGGACGATGCGGCGTCAGGCATGGCTGCCCTCAGCTTGGGACCACGCGGCGGCCTCCCCCGAAGATTCACGGGCGGCGCGCTCCACCTCACGCCACGAGCGATACCCGTAGACGCACAACACAAAGAAGATTACGTAGAGGACCGCGGTAATCCAGAGGCCCGACGCGAGGGCCAGAATCGCGAACACCACGTCGACACCCATCCACACCAACCAGTTCTCGATGCGCTTGCGATTGAGAAGGTACTGGGCCACAAGGCTCGCCGAGGTGGTCGAGGCGTCGGCGAATGCGACCGTCGAGTCAGTAGACGTGAGTAGCACCCACACCAGAATCCCAGCCATGATCAGGAACGCAGCCGCGAGTGCGGGTATCTGCCCGCGGCGCGTGCGAGCGATGTAGTCGTTCTCCTTCTCGACTCGCGTCGTCCAGCGGAACCAGCCATGGATTGCGAGCACCGCATAGACGACCTGGAGCCATGCGGTGGCGTACAGGCCGGCTCCCAGGAACAACACCAGAAAGACGACGTTGTTCGCCAGGCCGATCGGGTAGTTCCAGATGTTGCGCCGCGCCGCGAGATACACACACGCGAGGCCTGTGCCAAAGCCCAGGAGTTCGGTCCAGTTCGCCGTTAGCGAGTCAATCACCGGGTCAGGTTACTGGACGATTCCCCGACCAGACACTGACGCGTAGGGCGGTCGCCCCATAGTCCCCCTTGCGCACTCGCAGTGGGAGCGATCATCTCGGACCCACCTCCACAACTCAACTGCCGTTCGGGCGGCGGCCCAGTTCAGGCGGCGATGTCGTACCTTTCCCTGCCGCCGGGACGAGGCGTGCGCGTGGGGTCCACCGAAAGCGGAGGCGTGAACCACACCACGTCGCGCCGAGAACCAACACCCGCCGCACCACCCCCCTGCGCACCGCCACGACGCACCTCGATCTCCCAACCGTCACGATGAACTCGATGGTGACATCGAGTGCACAACAGCACCCCGTTGCTCAGATCCGTGGGGCCCGCATCGCGTTCCCACCATCGGATGTGGTGCGCCTCGCACCAGGACGGTGGGGCGTTGCACCACGCGCATCCTCCGTCACGTTCCACAAGCGCGAGGCGCTGCGCCGTGGTGAACAGCCGACGCGCCGTCCCCCAGTCCAGCACCTCTGAGTTCCCACCCAGAATCGCAGGAATCAACTCTGCATCGGCCGCGGCGTGGCGCAGGGCCGACGCGCTCACGGGCTGAGCGAGGCCGTCGACCTCGCCAACACCCAGGCCCTCGACGATTTCAGCGTGCGTCATCCGCACCACCACCGTGGTCTTGACCCCGCTGGTGGGTTGATCGCAATCGAGGGCGTGGCGGCACAAGTCCACCAGGATGTCGGCTCGCATCTGCCACGGCGTGCGGGTGTCCGACGAGAAGTCGTCGCGCCGCCGCTGCATCGCCCAGCGCACGTTTGCGTCGAGCACTGCGCGCACGGGCGCGGCATCCAGCGGCGTGAGTCGTGCGGTGAGAGTGACCATGCCGTCGGCATCGTCCCGGAGCCCCGCACATCGCTCTCCATACTGGCGCTCCTCCCGCCGCTCCCAAGCCACGGGGTCCGCGAGAGCCTGCGCGCGCCACACCAGCTTGCGCACATCATGAAGCGCAAGCCCCGGAGCCTTGGCCAGCGCCCGTTCGAAGAGGTCGCGCGTCGAGTCGGTGTCTGGAAGTCCTGCCATCGCTGCACTGAAAGCCGCGACCGCATCGACAGACAGTGCTCCCTCGCGAACGGCCTTGGCGAGGTCCGCCCGGAGGTGGGCCAGCGGACTTGGAGGAGCGACGCCACTGGTGCCATCAACGGGACTGGTGCCATCAACGGGACTGACTAGCACAAAAGCCTCTGCCATCAACTCCCCCGCGACCACCAACCGCCGAGCATCCGCGATACTCCCGCCGGTGACGCGCGCGATCAACTCCCCCGCCGAGCGGAAGCCCTCGCGAGCGGCCAAGCCAGCCGAGCCGTCGTCCGGCGTGGAGCGCCTCTCCACCTCGGCGGCCACTTGCGCGAACACCACATCGACCGCCCGCCGCAACCCGGCCAGGTCCCGCGACAACTCCAACAACTCCGCGCGCGAGAGCCCGCGGACGTCGGCGCCGCCGCGAGCGCACACGGCATCGGCCGCGGTGCGTACGGGGGCGGTGATCAACGTCATAAGACAAGTCAATCACTACCCACTGACATCCAACGATGTCACACGACATCAAACGCCCGCGGAGTCGCGAGAACTAGAGCGACTTCTTGAAGAACGTGGAGGCTTCCTCATACCCGCGCGCCAGGTAGAAAGCCCCGGCTCTGCTCGTGACGAGCCGTATGGAACGGCAACCGCGTTCACGGGCCCAGTTCTCGGCCGACGCCATGAGCGCCCCGCCGACACCCTCGTTGCGGTGCGGCTCGTCCACCATCAGTTCCTGGACGTAGGCGGCGGGGCCGTCGGCAAACAGCGTCGGCTGGTCGAACACCAGGACATAGCCGACGATGGCGCCGCCCATGTGCGCGACCAGAAGTGCCGCTCCTGGATGGGCGCGTATCGACGCGAGAGACCGCTCCGCAACAGCGCGCACGGGCTCGATGCCGTTGGGAAACGCGCTCAGCACGGGCCAGAGTTGCTCAAAGTCGGTCGCCGTCGCCAGCCTAATGTCCACGACCCAACTCTACCGAAGCAGCCGGGCACGCGCGCCACACTACGGAGCCCAAGCCTCCACGCGGCCCTTGCGCGGGAACGACCCCGGAACCAGCCACGTGAGGAACACGCCTACCATGCCGATCACGGCGGGAACCCCAGCAGAGAACGCGACTTCACCCAAATATCCCGAGCTCGGAACACCGGCGAACTTCCCCATCGTGACGAGCCCGATCGCCGCGAGGCCAAGGGGGTGAATCAGCATGGCCCACCACGGTCCCCTAGGCGCAAGCCAATGGTCGAACAACACGCCGCCCACCACCGCCCACGAGCCAGGGATGACCATCGATGCGACGGTCACGACGAGCGCAAACGGCAGGTGGGCCCAAGGAAGCTCTCCCCTGACGCCGTAGTAGATGACATAGAGGACGACCGAGGCCAGAGAGAACCCTATGACCGACAGCAACGCGCGAATCAGCGTGACCCACCACGCTCGCTCGTCATTCGGTTCAACCGCCACAAATCTCTCCTTGTATCCAGCCGACGCGGCACCACTCACGCCGTGATTCCGCTCACGAACATCGACGCGCCTTCCCACCCCTTGGACCCTAGGGTCACGGAAGCGCAGGCGCCTGGCGGCGGGCCGAAGCTGTGGATAACCGGCCGCCGGGCGAGCGCTCGGGGCGACCACGCCAACACTCACTCGCTTCACGTCGTGGCACCATATCCACCATGCAACCGGCCTTCCCCGACCGCGTCCCTGACAGGGCCCGCGATCGCGCCCCTCATCGCACCCCTGACATCGTGGTCAGCGCCGTCGTGCTCCGCGACGCGCAAGGCCGCATCCTCACCGTCCGCAAGGCGGGCACAACGCGCTTCATGCTTCCCGGCGGCAAGCCCGAGCCAGGCGAGACCGCCGCGCAGGCCGCGATCAGGGAATGCGCCGAGGAACTCGGCCTCATGCTCGAGCCCGGCCGCTTGACCACGCTGGGCGTCTTCATCGCCGATGCGGCGAACGAGCCCGGCCTGACGCTCGAGGGCTCCGTCTTCGAGCACCCCCTGCGAGGGGAACCGCGCGCCGCAGCCGAGATCGCGGAGCTCCGCTGGCTCGACCCGTCACAGCCCCTCCCCAACAACCTGGCTCCACTTCTCGAGCATCACGTGTTGCCAATGCTCGCGGCCGCGATGTAGGCAAGACCTCGCGGGCACCGGGGGCCCACAGCGAAAGACCGCCTCGCTGCGCGTAGTGGGAAGACCATCGGTTGAGCAGGTCAAGTCGGACTCGGCTCGGCCTCGCGCCGCCGCCCACGGTCCGCCTCTAGGAGGATCGGCTCGCGGGCAGCATAATGAGCGCAAGCGGCATCGCTGAGGCACGTAGCGCGTGGGGAGAGGTAGCCATGGCTGGCCGGTTGCTCGCAACTAAGTTCCATGTTCCTTCCAAGAGACCCACCCTCGTCGCGCGTCCCCGCCTCACGGAGCGCCTGAACCTCGGCCGCGACGCGCGGCTCACGCTCGTCTCGGCGCCCGCGGGGTTCGGCAAGACGACGCTTCTCGCTGACTGGCTCTCGACGGCGTCGGCGAACGGGCGCGCGGTCGCGTGGCTCTCGCTCGACCAGCGCGACAACGATCCGGCCGTCTTCTGGGAATACGTGATCGCCGCGCTCCACGGCGCTGTTCCTGACATCGGAGGGGCCGCCGCCGAGGCGCTTGCCGCGAGTCCCGCCGACGGTGTGGCGATCGTCACGGGCCTCTCGGCTGACCTCGAGGCGGTCGAGAGCGACGTGATCCTGGTT
>JAYTGI010000419.1:0-3032 GCA_043733605.1 Demequina sp.
GCCAGCTCCTTGCCATCCACGCGCCCGTCAAGGGCCTGCCCACCCGAGCGTGGCGCCCATGCGCCAACGGCTCGCAACAATAGCGTCCCGCCCGGTAGCGCCGGGCTCCTTACAAGGAGGAACCATGCAACACGGAACCATGGACCACAGTCACGGCGTGACGGCCCGCACGGCGGCCCACCTCCGCTCCGCCATGGCCGACGGCGGCGCGTACGGCATCTGGAGTTCCATCCCCGACATGTCGGTGGCCGAGCTCGTGGGCGGATTGCCATACGACTACGTCTGCGTGGACCTGCAACACGGAGTGACCACTTTCACCGAGCTTCCCGTGCTTGCCCAGGTCATGCGTGCGGCAGGCAATGCCCCGTTGGTTCGCGTGCCCTGGAAGGACCCCGCACAGATCATGCGAGCGCTCGATTCGGGCGCCTCCGGCGTGGTGGTGCCGATGATCTCGTCCGCGGATGAGGCGACGGCCGCGGTCAGTGCATGTCGGTTCCCACCGGTGGGCGTGCGCAGTTGGGGTCCCATGTGGGGCACCGTGCGCTCCGACGGCGCCCTGCCCCCTGCAGAGCAAGACGCAGGCTTGCTCTGCATCGTCATGATCGAGACCGCGGAGGCCATCGAACACCTCGACGCGATCCTGGCCACGGATGGCCTCGACGGCATCTATATCGGCCCCAATGACCTCGCCCTCGCGTGTGGGTTTGGTCGCGGCACCTACAGGGATGATCCAGAGGTGGCGGCGCTCATCCAGAAGATCGTTGATGCGTGTCGCGCGGCGGGCGTGCCCGCGGGGCTGCACTGCTCGGATCCCGAGATGGGCCGCGATTGGATCGGGCGCGGTGCCTCGATGGTCACGATTGCCCAGGACACCGGCCTGCTCGCCGATGCGGCGCTTGAGGCACTGCGCCAGGCTCGCGGGAGCGCCAGCGGCGGCGGGAGCACGGCGACGCCAGGGTCTCCGAGGCCAGGGTCTCCGAGGCCATACTGATCGTGAGTGGTCTCCGGACTCCGGCCCGCGGAGGCGCCGCAGGCGCGCGCAACTCGCGGCGGTGCGCGCGGAACTAGCGGCGGGGGTCGATGTGGAACTTGGGGCCAGGGCCCGCACCCGCGGGGCGTTCGCCCGCGAGAATCGCGGCGGTCGCCTCAAGACCGACCGTTGCCGCCACGAGCGGCCTTGGATCCACCGCGCCCGTGGCGTAGAGGTCGACCGTTTCTTCGAGCCCGCCCGATCCAGACAGCACGCCAACGACGGTCACGTCGGTGATCACCAGGTCCCTGGTGTCGATCGGGCTGGGCTCTCCGGCAAGCCCCATCAGTACCACGCGGCCGCCGGGCTCCACGATGTCCACGGCCAGCGCGGGGGAGCCTTTGCTGTTGGATGCGTCGACGACGGCGTGGAAGGCGTGCGCACGGTCAAGGTCGTCCAGGGTGGTGGTGTGGGTGAAGCCGAGGCTACGCGCGAAGTCCAAGGAGCGCTCGGAGCGGCCCACGATGTGCACCTCGGCGCCTCGGGCCCGAGCGATCTGAGCGACGAGCAGTCCGATGGTGCCAGCGCCGATGACAAGGACGGACTCGCCTGCGTGAAGATTCGCGCCGCGCACCGACCGCAGGGCGTTTCCGCCAGGTTCCACGAGCGCGCCCAGAGTGGGGTCGAAGTCGTCCGGCAGTGCGACCAGCGAGGAGGCGGGCACGGTAAGGCGTTCGGCGAGCGCTCCTGGCCATCCGTGGCGGATGCCGATCTCGTAGCGCTCCTCGCACAGGTGCTGGCGCCCGCTCAAGCATCGCGAGCACGTGCGGCACCCGAGCATCGTGTCGCCGGTGACGCGACGCCCCATCCAGGGCGCTTCGCCTTCGGCGCCAACCTTGACCACTCGTCCACACCATTCGTGGCCAATCCGCATGGGGAAGGCGGCGTCGCCCGAGACGAGATACGCCATGTCCCCGCGGTAGAACTCCATGTCAGTGCCGCAGACGCCGACGCGGTCGACCTCGACGATGACTTGGCCCACGTCGGCGACCGGTTCGGGAACGTCGGTGACGGCGCCGACTCCTGCTCCAGTGATGACGAACGCGCGCATGCGGGTCCTTCCAATCGAACGTGAGGGCAACGGCCCAAGTGTAGTGATTTTCTGATAGAACGAAGTCAATTCCAATAAACGGAACATCCTGATAGGGTGCGGTGCATGGCGAGGTCCGAAGACATTGCAGGGACGGCCCACGCGCGGCTCGTGGGTTCTGACCGCGTCCTGGCACTGCTCATGGAGTTGGCGCGGCGCCCGCAAGGCGCGAGCCTGGACGACCTCGCCATCGCGGTCGACAGCGCCAAGTCAACCGTCCATCGTGCGCTCGGATCGCTCACCAGGTCCGGTCTCGCCACGCGAGAGTCGCTGGGGCGGTACTCGGTGGGCGATGAGTTTCTGAGGCTCGCGTTCGCGTATCAAGAGTCGCGGCCGGAGGCGGCGCGCGTCATGCCCGCCCTGCGTCACCTCGCGGAGCGCTTTGGGGAAATCGCACACTACGCGGTGCTCGAGGGTGGTGACGTGGTGTACCGCGCCAAGGTCGATCCTGCGGCGGGCTCGATACGTCTGACGTCATACATCGGCGGGCGCAATCCCGCGCGCGCGACGGCTATGGGAAAGGCGATCCTTGCGCAGCACCTCGCGACGACGGCCGAGGCGGTTCAATGGGCGAGCGCCCATCCCGTGGAACAGCGCACGCCCCGCACGCTGACGTCCGACATGCAGTGGGCCGAGGATATCGCCCGCGTCCGGGAGCTCGGATTTGCCGTTGACGACCAAGAGAACGAGCCTGGAATCAACTGCATAGCGGTGCGGGTGGTGACCCCGAGCGGCGAAGGGGCGTTGAGCGTCTCCGCGCTCGCGTATCGCACCCCGCTGTCCACGCTGATCGATGCGGTGGATGAGTTGCGCGCCGTTGCCGCGTCGATCGTCTGAGTCCCGCAGCGCGCGTTCACGACGCGCGGCCCTGTGACGACACGGGCCTTTCCGCTCGGCAGTCGCGGCGATCGA
>JAYTGI010000420.1:0-3026 GCA_043733605.1 Demequina sp.
GCAAATGTCGCCGTTGGGGACTCACCATGGGGTCCGTTCGCGGCGGGGGCTGCCCCAGCCGTGCGCATCACCGACGGTGTGGATCCGGCCGCGGACCTCGACACCATTGCCGAAGGCCGACTCATCGTGGTGGTCGGCAAGGATGTTCACCGTCATGCGTTCGCGCGCGACGCCATCGAGGCTTTGCGTTCGCGGCGCGAAATCCTCGTTGTTGATATGGGCTGGCCACTGCCAGACTTCGACGGCATTGACATTGCCACCTTTGGCGCCTCCCGCTTGGTCGGGCAGGGGCTGATCGAACTGATCGGACGTGACTCGTGCGGCTTGGGGTAGACATCGGGGGGACCAAGACAGACGTGGTCGCCGTGCACGGGGGTGCCATTGTGGCGCGGCATCGGGCGGCCTCTGGCCGGGGCGCAGAGGCCGTGGTGGCGTCGACCCTCGCAGCGGTGGACGCGTTGATGGACGATGCGTCGATCGATTGGCCCGACGTCGAGTCGGTGGGCGTCGGCATCCCCGGTTCGGTGGTTGGCGGCGTCGTCTCGTATGCCCTCAACCTTGGGATCGATCGGGTAGACCTGGCGGGCGAGTTGCACAGGGTTTGGGGCAAGCGCCCTGTTGTCGACAACGACGTCAACGCTGCCGCCCTCGGGGCTTGGGCGCTGAGGAAGGGCGGTTCCTCGCTCGCCTACCTCAACCTGGGCACGGGCCTTGCCTCCGGCATCATCCTTGACGGCAAACTGTGGCGCGGCTCCAGGGGTGCGGCCGGAGAGATCGGACACATTTCCATCGATCCCGCGGGCCCCGTCGACGCTGACGGCCTCCCCGGCGCCATTGAGGTGTATGCCTCCGGCGGTGGCCTGGTGAGGCAGTGGGGAATCGAGGGAGCGGCCGCTCGCGACGTCCTCGATGCCGCGCAGGCTGGCGATCCGCGCGCCCAGGCCATTCGTGACAGATTGTTCTACGGACTCGCTTCCGCGGTGAGGGTGCTTGTGCTGACGCTCGACGTCGAGAGCATTGTGGTGGGCGGCGGCCTCACAGGACAAGGTCACAGGCTGGTCGATGGCGCCACCAGGGTCATCGATGGGTGGGCCTCCGCGAGCAGCTTTTTGGCGTCTCTCGACCTTGCTGGACGCATGAGCTTGCTGGATGACCCCGAGATTCCTGTGGCGGCTCTGGGTGCTGCGACACTGGAAGAAGCCGAGCCCGAGCCGGCACGCCTGGAGGAGCACCTTGGCTGAGGTGTTGATCTTTGACGGCGCAGAGGCCGCTGGCTCCTTCGTTGCGGGCCACATCGTCGAAGCCCTTGGCCTCGCGGAAGACTTCACACTGGGCGTCGCGACCGGTTCGACCCCGCTGCCGGTCTATGAAGCGCTGAGCATTCACGCGGCGCACGGGGTCGGTTTCTCGAAGATGTTCGCCTTCGCTTTGGATGAATACGTGGGGCTTCCCGCCGATCATCCCCAGGGATACCGGACCGTGATTGAGCGTGCGGTGACCGTGCCGCTGGGCATGGACCCCGAGAGGGTCCACGTCCCAGACGGATCGCTCGACGACATCGAGACGGCGGGGGCGCGTTACGAGGCGGCGCTCACCACGCACGGCGGCGTCGACCTCCAGCTCCTCGGCATTGGCACGACGGGGCACATCGGGTTCAATGAGCCTGGCTCGAGCTTCGGCTCGCTCACCCGCGTCAAGACCCTCACGGAGCGCACCCGCGCTGACAATGCGCGCTTCTTCGGGTCGGCCGACGAGGTGCCGATTCACTGCGTGACGCAAGGCCTCGGCACGATCCTCCGAGCCCGTCACCTGGTGTTACTTGCGTTCGGAGAGGGAAAGGCAGAGGCGATTGCGGCCGCCCTTGAGGGACCTGTGACCGCCAGCATGCCTGGGTCCGCCATCCAACTTCACCCCCATGTGACCGTGGTGCTCGACCAGGCCGCGGCCTCCGAACTGCACTTTGGCGACTACTACCGGTGGGCTCAGCACAACAAGCCGGCTTGGCAAGGAATCTGAGATGTACACCGATGTTCACTGTCACGGCGGAGCGGGTCACTCCTTCGGTGACACCGTTGGCGGCACGCTCGCCGCGCTCGCCGCACACCGTGCGCACGGCACGTCGCGAGTGGTGGCGTCCCTCGTGTCCGAACCGCTCACGCGCACGGCGCTCGCCATGTCCGTGATCAGGGAGGCCATGGCGGTCGACGCGGGAATCTTGGGCGTGCACCTCGAGGGACCGTTCCTCTCGCCTGCGCGCAAGGGCGCGCACGACCCGGCGGCCCTCGCCATCCCGACCCCCGACCTCGTGGAGGCGCTCCTCGCGGCCGCTCACGGGATGATCAGGCAGATCACGATCGCCCCTGAACTTCCCCACGCCCTCGACGCGATCTCTCGATTTGTGGACGCGGGGGTCGTGGTGGCCATCGGTCACAGCGAGGCAGATGCAGCGATGGCGCGCGAGGCCTTCGATCGCGGCGCCACGCTCGTGACCCACTCGTTCAATGCCATGAGGGGCATCTCGGGGCGAGAGCCTGGGCCTGTAGGCGCGGCCCTCGGCGATGAGCGGGTGACGCTTGAGGTGATCGCCGACGGCATCCACGTGGACCCCGCGCTGGTGGCCATGTTGTTCCGTGCGGCGCCGGGCAGAGTGGTGCTGGTGACCGATGCGATGGCGGCTGCAGGCGCGGCGGACGGGCGCTACCTGCTCGGCGGCCTCGACGTCGACGTGGCCAGCGGGCGCGCCGTGATCGCGGGCACGGAGACTCTTGCTGGATCGACGCTCACCATGGAGAGGGCGATCGAGGTGTGTGTGGCCGCGGGCGTTCCCACCGATCAGGCGCTCGCCGCAGCCACGACCGTCCCTGCCCGCGTCCTTGGCCTGATCTAGTCGTAGTTCCTTTAGTCGGTGAGTCCGTATCCGATGGGGAACAGGTAGTCCTGGCCCGCGGGCGCGGTGGGCAACTGGCTGATGTCTAGCGGCCAGTTGCCAGGGAGCTTTCCCGTGAAGGGCACGTCGCCAAACAAGG
>JAYTGI010000421.1:0-20200 GCA_043733605.1 Demequina sp.
GCTACGCACACCCCCTCCCGATCGACACGACGCGCCCCGACACGCTCTTTGGCGCGACGTTCATGGTGGTCGCCGTCGACTCGGACCTTGCTGCCGAACTGGTGGTGGACACGGATGAGGCCACGCAGGCGGAGTTTGCCGCATACGCCGAGAAGGTCAAGGGCGACACGGAGATTGAGAGGCTCAGCACCGACCGCCCCAAGACGGGGGTGTTCCTGGGTCGATACGCGATCAACCCCGTGAACGGCGAGAGGCTGCCGATCTGGGCATCGGCCTACGTGCTCGCCGACTACGGTCACGGCGCGATCATGGCCGTTCCCGCCCACGACCAACGTGACCTCGAGTTTGCCCGCGCGATGGACCTTCCAGTGCGCGTGGTATTGGATTGCAGGGACGAAGACGGCAACTCCCTTCCCGACCCGATCGAGTCTGGATTGGCCACCACTGGCGACGGGGTGCTCATTAACTCGGGAGCGCTGGACGGACTCGACAAGACCGAGGCGATAACGGCGATCGTGGCGCAGCTGGCCGAGGCGGGCACCGGCAAGGTCGCGACCAACTACCGCTTGCGCGACTGGCTCATCTCGCGCCAGCGCTATTGGGGCACGCCCATTCCGATCGTCCACTGCGGGGCGTGCGGAGAGGTTCCCGTCCCCGACGACCAGTTGCCCGTGAAGCTCCCGCCCACCGAGGGCCTCGACCTCAAGCCCAAGGGCCAGTCGCCGCTCGCGGCGGCCTCCGATTGGGTCAACACGACGTGCCCCACGTGTGGCGGTGCGGCCCTGCGCGACACCGACACGATGGACACCTTTGTCGACTCGTCGTGGTACTTCTTGCGTTTCTTGAGCCCAGGAAAGACCGATGGCCCTTTCGACCTCGACGAGGCGAAGAAGTGGGCGCCAATCGACCAATACGTTGGCGGAGTCACACACGCGATCCTGCACTTGCTCTACGCACGATTCCTTACCAAGGCACTGCGTGACTTGGGGCTACTCGACTTCGGCGAGCCCTTCACCGCCCTGCTCAACCAGGGCATGGTGCAGATGGACGGCTCGGCGATGTCGAAGAGCCGCGGCAACCTGGTGAGCCTTGCCGCCCAACTCGACGAGTTTGGCGTGGACGCGATTCGCCTCACCATGTCCTTCGCGGGCCCGCCCGAGGACGACATCGACTGGGGTGATGTGTCTCCCGCAGGTAGCGCCAAGTTCCTCGCGCGTGCGTGGAGGCTCGCACGCGACGTCACGAGCGACGAGGGAGCCGACCCGACGGTGGGCGACCGAGACTTGCGCGTCGTGACCCACCGCATCCTGGCCGATGTCGGCGGACTCATCGAGTCCTTCCGCTTCAACGTGGCGGTCGCGCGCATGATGGAGCTCGTCAATGCGACCCGCAAGGCGATCGACTCCGGCGTCGGCCCCTCGGACCCCGCTGTGCGCGAGGCCGCCGAGGTCGTGACGCGCCTGCTGAGTCTGTACGCGCCGTATTGCGCCGAAGACATGTGGTCGATGCTCGGCCACACCGATCTGGTGGCGCTGTCCGCGATGCCTAAGACCGACCCTGCCTTGCTTGTCCAAGAGACGGTCACGTGCGTCGTGCAGGTCATGGGCAAGGTGCGCGACCGGCTCGACGTGTCTCCCGACGCGACGGAGGACCAATTGCGCGAGCTCGCTCTCGCGTCCGAAAACGTCCAGCGCGCGATGGATGGCGCCGCGGTACGTACGGTGATCGTGCGCCCGCCCGGCCTCGTCAACATCGTCGTCGCTAAGTAGGCAAGCCGATGCCTCCCGCGGTGGTCGTGGCAACTGACTCGTCGTCATGCCTTCCGCGGGATCTCGCGCAGGCGTGGGGAGTGCTCGTCGCCCCCCTGCAGGTGATCATCGACGACAAGGCGTTCGACGAGGGCAGCGGCATCGCGCCAGAGGCCGTCGTGGACGCGCTGCTCGCGGGGCGCCGGGTCGGTACGTCGCAACCTGGGCCCGCAGCGCTCCTGAGCGTGATCGAGCAGGCCGCGTCCGCGGGCGCCACCGATCTCGTCTTCGTGTCGCTCTCGGGGGCGATTTCGGGCACTGCGCAGGCGATGGAGGCCGCGTCGGCCTCGTCGGCGCTGCGCGTGACCGTCGTCGATTCGGGCACCGTGTCGCTCGCAGCGGGCCTCGCCGCGCTCTCGGCCGCCGCCGTGGCGCGCGCCGGAGGCTCGGCCGAGGACGTGGCCGCCGAGGCCCGTCGTGCCTGCGACAGCTCGCTGTGCCTGTTCACCGTCGACACTCTTGAGTACCTCCGCAGGGGCGGGCGCGTGAGCGGCACGATGGCCGCGCTAGGTGATGCACTAGGGGTGAAGCCAGTGCTCGGCATCATTGATGGCGCCATTGACCAGGTCGAGCGAGTGCGCACGTCAGGGAAGGCGCGCATGGCCGTCCTCAGCAGGGTCGCCGGTCACGCGTCGTGCCTCGCTCACCCCGTTGTCGGTCTCATGACGCTTGCGGGAGACGACGCGGTGTCACAAGGCGCGAGCTCCGATATCGCGACGCGAGGCGAGTGGCCCGTCGTCAGGGCGACGCTCTCCGCGGTCCTCGCCGCGCACGGCGGACCGGGATCCCTCGCGGTAGCGGTGGTCGATGTTCACGCCGATGTCGCGGCGGCGCTCGGATAGTCGTCCCCAGGCACAGGTAGCGATGCTCCTCCGACGCTGAACTGTTGTCAGGGTCGGTGCCGATCGCCGCGTTTCTAGCGTCGACTCATGACCGATGGTGAAGATGTGCGGACGAGGGTCGAGGACGCCTTGCGGAGGGCCGCCTCGACCGCGTACGAGGCGGCGCATGGGGCGCTCGAGGAGCATGACGACGGCGATTCCGCACCACGATGGCGGTTCAGGGTATCGCCGCGTGTGGCGGTGACCGCGACCATCGTCATTGCGCTCGTTGGCGCGATTATCGCCTTCTTGCCCGACGCGACTCGCGTCGCTCCCGCTGGTGTTGCTGCCGCTCTGGCCTCTTCCGATCTCGCCGCTCCCAGTCTTGATGCCGATGCGGCCGCGTCGAGCCAGGCGAGCACCTCATCGGGCGCAATCGGCGGTCTTCCTGGTGGATCTGTCGTGGTGCACGTCGCGGGGGCGGTTGCCGCACCCGGCCTCTACACGCTCGATGGGAGCGCTCGCGTTGCGGACGCCGTCGCGGCCGCTGGCGGCGCGGCAGAGGGTGGCGACCTTGACGCACTCAATCTCGCACGGGTCGTTGTCGATGGCGAGCAGGTGCGCGTGCCCATGATCGGTGAAGCAGCGAGCGTGGACGGGCGCATCAACATCAACATTGCCGACGCGGCGGCGTTGGATGGCTTACCAGGGGTGGGGCCAGTGCTCGCGGCGCGCATCGCGGAGTACAGGGACGCGCACGGGCCCTTCGCGTCCGTCGATGCGCTCGACGACGTGAGCGGGGTGGGGCCGGCTGTGCTCGAGAAGATTCGGGCGGCAGCCACGGTGTGAGGAGCGCGGTGTGAGGGAGCACGACGCGCGGCTGATCCCTGCGGCGCTCGCCAGCCTTGTCTCGTGCGCGTTTGCGGGCGCATATCGGCAATGGGACGAGGTCGCCCTTGGTTGGGGTGTCGCCGCTGTCGCTGTCGTCGTCGCTGTCGTCATCGTTGTGGTCGTGCCTGTGGTCGTGCCTGTGGCGCGCACGGGTGTCAATGGGAACCGTGCGCGCGGGCCGCACGGAATGCCTTCGCGACGTTGGAGGGATGCGGCGTCGGTGTGCGCACTCGCGTGCGCGCTGACGGCCGTCGTGACGGCGACCGCGGCCGCGAGATGGCATCACGACGTGCCCGAATGGGCTCGATCGCCCACGAGCGGCGCGCCCGTCACGATCGAGGGCACCGTGGTATCGGATGCCAGGCCCGCAGGCAGGGACGCCTGGACGGGTGAGCGACGGTGGAGCGTCGCGCTCGACGCCGCCGAGGCGTGCGTCTTGCCATGCGCGGGCCTTCAACCCGTGCGCATGACGGTAGACGTCATCGGCGCCGTGGTAGAGCCGCCGCGATTGGGTGACAGGGTGCACGTCGAGGGTCGCGCGTCTCAGTCGAAAGACTCGAGGCGGGCCCTGACTCTGTGGGACGCCTCGATCACTCCGCTCGACGGCTCGAACGTGGCGTTCGCTGTCGTCGCATCGGTGCGGGACTCGGCACGAACCGCCGCGAGAGGCCTCCCCGGCGAGGTGAGGGGGCTCACCTTGGGCATGGCGATCGGCGACACCGCCGAGGTCCCCCCGAGCCTCGACGCGGCGATGCGGACCACTGGCCTGACCCACCTCACCGCCGTGTCGGGCTCGCACTTCGCGATTGTCACGCTCGCGCTTGGATGGTTGCTCAGGCGTGTGATTCGCTCGCGGCCCGTTCGCGCCGCCGTGCTCGCCATGGGGATGTCCATGCTTGCCGCCCTGGTTCTGCCAGAGCCGTCCGTGCTGCGAGCGCTCACCATGTCTCTTTCGGTGGCCTTGGGGTGGTGGTGGGGTCGCCCCGCGCGGGCATTCCCTGCGCTCGGCGCGGGGCTGTTGGTGCTGCTGCTTGCCGAGCCGGGGCTCGCGGGCGCGATCGGCCTGCAGCTGTCAGTCGTCGCCGTCATTGTCATCGTGGCATGGTCACCCCGACTGGCCGTCGTCCTCGGGAGGTGGATGCTCGCGCCGCTTGCGCGCGCGCTGGCGGTGCCGTTGTCAGCGTGGCTCGGCTGTTGGCCACTGCTTGTGGCGTTAAGGCCCGGCGTGGGTCCCTATGCCGTCGCGGCGAACCTCGTGTCGGCGCTCGCGGCATTTCCCGTGACGGTGCTCGGGCTCCTGGCCACTGCCGTCTCGACCGTGTGGGGCGGCGGCGGTGCGGTGCTCATGCAGGCTTCCGGCGTGTGTGCTTGGCCCGTCGTGTGGTCGGCCAGAGCCTTCGCGGCCGCGCCAGGCGCGTGGATCGCTTGGCCGCAAGGAGCGGTGGGCATTGCGCTCGCCGCAGCCATCACCGGTTGCCTGGTGCTCGCCACGGCCACCGCGCGTCTGAGGGTGGGATTCCGGCTAGCTGCGGCCATCGTCGCGGCGGTGCTCGCGGGAACGAGCTCTGCGTGGACCGTCGCTGTCGGTCCCGCGATGGACGACTGGCGGGTGGTCGTGTGTGATGTCGGCCAGGGGGACATGATGATGGTGCGGGTCGATGCCCACTCTGCCGTGGTCGTCGACACGGGCCCTGCAGGTGGTGCGGGTGCGTCGTGCCTGCGCCGGTACGGCGTCACGCGCGTGCCCTTGCTTGTGCTCACTCACCCGCACGCGGATCACGACGGTGCGGTGAACGAACTCGCGGCCGCCGCGTCGATTGATCAGGCGTGGGTGTCGCCCGCGGCAATGGGCCTGGGCCACGATGCCGGGGCGCGTGATGCAGCATCGGACGGAATCCCCGTGAGCGTGCCACGGCAAACCGACACGTGGTCTCTAGGCGACGTGTCCCTTGCGGTTCTCTACCCGCCAGGGACGGTCGCGAACGCGTCCACATCGAGCGAAATCAACGATGCGAGCATCACGGTCGCGATCCGCACGGGACCCCTCACCGTCCTCGCGCTCGGGGACCTCGAGAAAGGCGGTCAGGGAGCCCTCGCGCGCATCCTGCGAACCCCGGTCGTCGTTGACCTTGTCAAGGTGGCGCACCACGGTTCCGCCTCGCAATCGCCAGAGCTCGCGAACCTCATCACGGCCCGCGTTGCCACGATCAGCGTCGGCAAGGAAAACCCGTATGGTCATCCCGCTCCCCAAACGCGCGCGCTCTACGCCTCTCGAGCGCTCGCGGTGTTGACCACCGCGGAATGCGGTGACATCGCGCTGGGCGACCACGCCGTGGCGTCCGGTTGTCCGTCGAGCGTGGCAGGCTAGGAGACGTGGCAGGCCCCCGATCATCCGCACGGTCCGACGCTCCGGCGTGGCACCGCGCAACGCCTGCGCCCTTCGTCTTGGTGTCAGGACCCGAGACGCTTCTTGGCGCCCGCGCGGTCTCGTTGATGATTGACGCGGTACGCGCTCGCGATCCCGAACTCGACGTGCACAGGATCGAGGCGGGGACCTACAGGACGGGCCAATTGCGTGAGGCGGTGAGTCCCTCGCTCTTCGGAGGCACGGCAGTCGTCGTTGTCGAGGGCGCCGAGTCGATGTCTGACGACTTCCTCGCCGATGCGATCGCCTACGTCTCTACGCCAGACCCCGACGCCGTCGTCGTGATTAGGCATGGCGGCGGCAATAGAGGCAAGCGGCTCCTCGACACGATGCGCTCGGCTGCGACGCCCGAATACGCATGCGCGGCGATCACTCGCGATTCCGACCTCGTCGACTTTGTTGCGTCGGAGTTCTCGCGAGCTGGCCGAAAGGCGTCCGCAGCCGCCGCGAGGGCGCTCGTCGACTCAGTCGGCTCGGACGTTTCGCAGCTCGCTGCAGCATGCGCCCAACTCATGAACGATGTTGATGGCACGATCAACGATGAAGTCGTGACGAGGTATCACGGCACGCGCGTCAACGCGACTGGCTTTGCGGTGGCCGATGCCGCAGTGACGGGGGACAGGGCCGCGGCGCTCGCTTTGGTCAGGCACGCCCTTGAGACTGGTGTCGACCCTGTACCGCTCGTGGCGGCGCTCGCGTCGAAGCTCAGGACTCTTGCCAAAGTAGGCGCGTCGAGGGGCAGGGGACTGGACCCCACTAGGGATCTTGGTATTGCGCCGTGGCAGGTCGACAGGGCGCGCAGGGAATTGCGCACGTGGAACGCTGATCGCTTGGCGGCGGCAATTGAGGCCGTGGCTGCAGCAGATCACGCGATTAAGGGTGGCGACAGGGCGCCCGCGTTTTCCGTCGAGAGGGTCGTGCGGATCGTTGCGGATCTCGCCGCGGACGCCTAGGGTCCCTGGCGGCGACGCGCGTCTCCAGCATGCAACGCGCACGCAAAGTGCGACGGGCCCCGACACGCAAGAGACCGCGCCATGCAAAAGGCCCCGCCGCAGCGAGGCCATCTGCATGGGGAAGCGACTAGAGCGCGCCAACCTGTTTGGCGAGCGCCGACTTGCGGTTCGCGGCCTGGTTCTCGTGGATGACACCCTTCGAGGCGGCCTTGTCAAGCTTGACGGACGCCTTCTTGAATGCGAGTTCAGCGTTTGACTTGTCACCGGTCGCGATTGCCTCACGAACTTTGCGGACCTGAGTCTTCAACTCCGACTTAACGGAAACGTTGCGCAGGCGCGACTTTTCGTTCGTACCAATGCGCTTGATCTTCGACTTGATGTTTGCCACGAGAATCCTTGAGTTTAACGACGAGGGTCGTGCGTCGCGGATGCGCGCACACGGTTTGACAGCATACCAGGATGGCCCGCTTAGAGCGAGCGGGTGATGTGTTCGAACAGAGGTCGGGCCATGATTGCCCCTTCCCTGCGCACATCGTCGGGGTGAACCCTGATGACCCGATCGAGGCGGACCTCACTGGGACGCTCCTGACGGTCCCACGTACCGGCACCAATGTCCAGCCATCTGCG
The DNA here is from genome assembly GCA_043733605.1 of Demequina sp. Taxonomy (GTDB): domain Bacteria; phylum Actinomycetota; class Actinomycetes; order Actinomycetales; family Demequinaceae; genus Demequina. The sequence continues at coordinate 7,526 of JAYTGI010000421.1, forward strand.
GCCCCAGCGGGCCTCGTCCGCGGCATCGCGGTCGTGGTCCTTCGACGTGAGCATGAGCGACAACAACCACTTGTCGTCCCTGCCAATCACCAGAACAGGGCGGTCTTTTCCCTGCTTCGGGTCATCCTCGAAGGGCACCCAGGTCCACACGATTTCGCCAGGGTCGGCCTTGCCGTCGCGCGAGGCGGAGTACTCGGGTCGTACGGTGCCAGTGAAATCCCCAGGGTATGCGCGGCGCGCCGCGCTCGTGGGAAGGGTGGCGGAACGGCGCTGTTGTCGAATGCCGCGCTGTTGTCGAATGCCGCGCTGAGGTCGGCCCCTGGGCGGTGGTCGCGTCGAGCCGCGGCGCTTCTTGCTTCGGTTGAGAACCGTGAGCGCGCTGAGAAGAACAATCAGCGCGACACCCAGGACAGGTTCCATGACGACAGAGCGTACAAGGTCGTCGGCGGGGAACAGCCGAGTCTCGCACGCCGCCCTCGTTCAAGCGGGAGGTGGACTCGTGTTAGCGGATCGCCGCCGATTGGGCCCACCACGGTTCGACGGCGAAGTCCGGTTCCACATCCGAGCGCAATGACTCGACCACGTCGATTGGGGGGGCCGGCGTCTGGGGCAAGCCCAAGGCAATTTCGGACGGAGGCACGGCGTGGCCAAAGAGGAATCCTTGGGCGAACTGCCAGCCGTGACGGCGGGCCATTGCGAACTGTGCTTCGGTCTCGATGCCCTCGATGATTCCGAACATGTCGAGCGACCTCGTGAGCGCCGCCACGGCCGTCGAGATTCGGTCACCCGTGCCCTTGTCGCCCAGTCTCAGCGTGAATTCGCGCGCCAACTTAAGCCCCGCTACAGGGTTCTGCAGCACGGAAGAGAGCGAGGAATAGCCCGTGCCGAAGTCGTCCAAGATCAGTTCGATGCCCATGTCGACCAGGGCCTTCAGGTCGGCGCGCGCGGCTGCGGTCGCCATGAGCATCCCTGACTCGGTGATTTCGAGTCCCAATTGGCTGGCTGACGCTCCCGTGGTCTCGAGTGCGCTTCTCACGACGCGGGTCAGGTCCGCCGTGCCGATCTGGCGCGTGGACACGTTCACGAACACGCGCCCGGTGTAGTGCGGGCGCTCGACCAGAAACTTGCACGCCTCGTTAAGGACGATCGCACCCAGCGGAATCACCAGGTTGGCGTCCTCGGAGATGGGGATGAACTCGTCAGGGAGCAGCAGGCCGCGCTGCGGGTGCTGCCAGCGCACGAGCGCCTCAAAGGCGACGATCTCGCGTGTTTCCAGGTCGACGACGGGCTGGTAGTACACCACGAGCTCGCCTTCGCGAATGGCGGTGCGCAACTCCGATTCGATCGACAACCTGGTTAACGCCATGTCGCGCATCGATGCATCGAACAGCTCTGTGCGGTCGCGACCTGCCTGTTTGGCGGAGTACATCGCCATGTCGGCATTGCGAATGAGAGATTCGGCGGTAAGTCCACGTGTGGCCATCGCGAGGCCCGCCGATACGGTGGGAGCCAGTTCATGCCCGCCGATGATGAAGGGCTGCCGGACAGCCTCGGTAATGGAGTGCATGACTGCGGCGGCCGATTCGGTGTCCATGATGTCTTCAAGGACGACAACGAACTCGTCCCCACCCAGTCGTGCGACGGTGTCCCCAGCTCGGACCGCGCTTTGCACCCTTCGAGAGATTTCGACGAGCAGTGAGTCGCCTGCGTCGTGGCCCAACGAGTCGTTGACCAGCTTGAAATGGTCGACATCCAAGAAGATGCACGCGACGGTGGCGGCGCGAGGCTCATGGGTCTCCAGTGCTCGCTCGAGGCGGTCCATCAGCAGGGTGCGATTCGCGAGCCCGCTCAAGTGGTCGTACAAGGCGCGACGCTCGAGAAGGTCCCTTGCTCTCCTGATCTCAGTGACGTCTTCGACCTGGGCGACGTAGTGGTGGCCCCTAGGGTCTTCCTCGGCGAGCATGTCAGACACAGTCACGCGCGCCCAGATCGTGTCACCCTGCCGATGAAGTAGACGCTTATTGACCTGGTAGAAAGGCAATTCGCCTCGTGAGAGCTGCTCCATGAGTTCAATATCCCTGGGCAAGTCATCGGGGTGGGTGTACTCGCCAAAGTGGCGACCATTGAAGTAGTCTGCTGGCCGGCCAAGGGTGCGGGCGAAGGCGTCATTGACCGCGACGTAGTGGCCCGAGGAGTCGAGAAGCGCCATCCCGATGGGGGAGTCGCGAAAGGTGAGCGCGAACATGTCGCTACCTGTTGCCATTCTTTCCTCCTTCGCTCACCTGTGCCCGACGCGATCAGGGAGCGTTCTCACTATCGGCACAACACGAAATACCTGAACCCCTTGCCATGGGACGATAGAAGCCCCTCAGATCGCCGAAGGAAGTCCTACCACTCGTGTCCACATCGTCCATTCAGCCGTCAGCCACTGCGCCGGAGCTGATTCGCAACTTCTGCATCATTGCCCACATCGACCATGGCAAGTCGACGTTGGCGGACAGAATGCTTGGCATCACAGGTGTGGTTGACGCGCGAGCCGCCAGGGCCCAGTACCTCGACCGTATGGACATCGAGCGGGAACGCGGGATCACGATCAAGTCGCAAGCGGTACGCATGCCGTGGCACGTCGAGGGCAAGGCGTTTGCCCTCAACATGATCGACACGCCTGGCCACGTGGACTTCAGTTACGAGGTGTCGCGCTCGCTCGCCGCGTGCGAGGGTGCAGTACTTCTTGTGGATGCCGCTCAAGGCATCGAGGCGCAGACACTCGCGAACCTCTACCTCGCGATGGAAAACGACCTGCGAGTAATTCCCGTGCTCAACAAGATCGACTTGCCGTCTGCGGACCCCGATCGCTACGCGGCCGAGTTGTCCCAGCTCATCGGCTGCGATCCGGACGACGTTCTCCGCACCAGCGGCAAGACCGGCCAAGGCGTGGGCGAGTTGCTCGACAGGGTCGTGAGGGACATCCCCGCCCCAGTCGGCGACGCACATGCGCCCACGCGAGCGATAATTTTCGACTCCGTGTACGACAGCTACAGGGGCGTCGTCACGTATGTGCGCGTGATCGATGGCTCACTCAAGCCGCGCGAAAAGATCGCGATGATGTCCACCCTCGCAACCCACGACCTGCTCGAGATTGGCGTGATCAGCCCCGAGCCAGTGCCCACAAGGGGACTTGGCGTTGGCGAGGTGGGCTACCTCATTACCGGCGTGAAGGACGTGCGGCAGTCAAAGGTGGGGGACACTGTGACGCTCGCGGCGCGCAGGGCCACCCAGTCGCTTCCCGGCTACCGCGAGCCGCGGCCGATGGTCTACTCGGGGCTCTTTCCACTTGACGGCTCGGACTTTCCGCTCTTGCGCGATGCGCTCGACAAGCTCCAGCTCAACGATGCCTCGCTGGTATACGAGCCGGAGAGTTCTGTTGCGCTTGGCTTCGGCTTCCGGTGTGGCTACCTGGGCCTGCTTCACCTCGAGATCGTGCGCGACAGGCTCGAGCGCGAGTTCAACCTCGAGCTCATCTCGACAGCGCCAACGGTTGTCTACGAGGTCGAGATGGAGGACGGCAAGATCTTCACCGTCACCAACCCATCGGAATACCCGGAGGGCAAGATTCGCGAGGTGCGCGAGCCCGTCGTGAAGGCATCAATACTGGTACCGAGCGAGTTCATCGGTACCGTCATGGAGCTGTGCCAAGAGCGGCGCGGCACGATGGGCACGATGAACTACTTGAGCGAGACGCGTGTTGAGATGCACTACACACTCCCTCTCGCCGAGGTGGTCTTCGATTTCTTCGATCAGCTCAAGTCGCGCACGCGGGGCTACGGCTCTCTCGATTACGAGCCCGATGGTGATCAGGCCGCCGACCTCGTCAAGGTAGACATCCTTCTGCAGAGCGAGCCAGTTGACGCGTTTAGCGCGGTAGTACACAGAGACGCGGCGTACAAATACGGGCTGTCGATGGTGGGCAAGCTCAAGGAGTTGATCGACCGCCAGCAGTTCGAGGTGCCGATCCAGGCCGCGATCGGCTCCCGCATCATCGCCCGCGAGACAATTCGCGCCATGCGCAAGGACGTTCTTGCCAAGTGTTACGGCGGCGACATCTCCCGCAAGCGCAAGCTGCTTGAGAAGCAAAAGGCCGGCAAGAAGCGCATGAAAAATATCGGCTCAGTCGAAGTGCCGCCAGAGGCGTTCATCGCCGCACTCAGCACGTCAGACGACGGCTCGGACAAGGGCAAGAAGAAGTAGTGGCCGGCGCGGCCGCCGCCCAGGCATCGGCGACTGAACCGAAGCGCGACTTTGGCATCTACATTCACGTCCCCTTTTGCGCCGTTCGGTGCGGGTATTGCGACTTCAACACCTACTCGCCAGGCGAGGTCGAGGGCGCGACGCGCGAGGGCTACGTAGATGCCGCTCTTGCCGAGATGGCCTTCGCTCGCGGAGTCATGGGAGCCGATCCGCGGCAGGCATCGACGGTGTTCTTTGGAGGAGGCACGCCGACCATGCTCGACGCGACCGCGCTCGTGCGCCTTCTCGACGGCGTGCGCGACACGTGGGGGATTGCACCCGGCGCGGAAGTGACCACCGAGGCCAACCCCGATTCGGTCTCGAGAGATTCGCTTGCCGCCCTCCACGAGGCGGGCTTCACTCGAGTGAGCTTCGGCATGCAGTCCGCCGTTCCGCACGTCCTGGCGACGCTCGAGCGCACGCACAACCCTGCCAACGTTGAACGCGCCGTCGGATGGGCCCGAGAGGCGGGCCTCGCGGTGAGCCTGGACCTGATCTACGGCACGCCAGGCGAGTCACTCGACGACTGGCGCACAAGCCTCGACACTGCGATCGCCCTCGCTCCCGACCACGTGAGTGCCTACTCGCTCGTCATCGAGCCCGCCACCCGCATGGGCGGGCAGCTGCGCAGGGGCGAGATCGCCCCCACCGACCCCGACACTCAGGCGGACATGTACGAGGCTGCCGACGATGCGCTCGCCGCCGTGGGTTACTCCTGGTATGAAGTGAGCAACTGGGCACGCACCCCCGCCGATGCCTGCCGCCACAACCTCGCGTACTGGCGCAGCCAAGACTGGTGGGGCATCGGGCCAGGCGCGCACTCCTACGTGGGCCCAAGCGTCAGCGATGCGGGAGAGGCGATTCCCGCGCAACGGTGGTGGAACGTTAAGCATCCGCTTGCGTACGCTGCGCTCATCGCGTCGGGTGCCGACCCTGCGGGCGGTCGCGAAGAACTGAATGAGGAAGAGCTTGCTTTGGAGCGCATCATGCTCCGCGTGCGCCTAGCCGAAGGGCTCGGCCTCGACGCCTTGCCTGCGCCGCGTAGGGGAGCGGTAGCGGGTCTCGTGGCTGCGGGTTTGGTCGACGGCCACGCGGCGGTGGGACCCCGTCGGAGAATTGTGCTCACGCGCCGAGGGCGCCTGCTCGCCGATACGGTGATCAGGGAGCTGGCGCCCTAGACGAGTACACCTGGACGCGAGCGTTGTGCGTTGACCTACTTGATGAAGTTGATCGACAGTGGGATTTGGTAGTACTCGCCGTTGTAGGCCTTCACGCCCGCCACGATCGAGATGATGAGTGCATAGAGCGCATAGAGGCCCCACAGCGGCAAGGTGATGATGAACCCGACGCCGAGCGTCACCAGTCCGAGCAAAACAGCGGCAACACCAATGACGATGCTGGTGATCTGCAGGTTGAGGTTCTGCTTGCCGTGGTAGGCCACGAGCGCGGAACGGTCCTTGTAAAGGAGCCAGATCACGAGGGGTGCCACGAAGGCGATCGTCCCTGCGCTCATGACCGCGGCGACGGCCGCGACGATGTGGGCGAGCATGGCCCACGTGCGCGCTTCTGATTCGAGCATTGGAACGGGCGCGGGGGCCACGTAGGGGGCGCCGCCTTGGGGGGCGCTGGGTGCGGGAGGTGTCTCTGTCATGTCACCAGTCTCTCAAACGCACTCGGGGCCCCGCATCGGCCGCATGACCGATTCGAGGCCCCGAGGGACGTCGGGGTGAAACCCTGAGTGTTACTTGATGAGGCGCAGGCTGAACGGGTAGCGGTAGTTTTCGCCCTTGTTCGCCTTGATGGCGCCCTGGATGCCGAAGATCAGCGCGACGATTCCCATCGCAGGGAGCGTCAGGAAGCCGATGAGCACAAACATGAGCACGTAGCTCGCCGTGTAAACGATCACAGCGAGGATGCCGAAGTTCAGCGCTTCCTTGCCCTCGGTGTCGACGAAGGCGCTCTTTTCCTTGCCGATGAGCCACATGATGAGCGGCGCGACTGCGGGGAACAGGATGTTTCCTGCGTGCGCGATCGTGGCGTACATGCGTGCGTCGCTGTCGGACAGCGGTACGACGGGTTGCGCTGCGGGGGGCTGGGGCGTCTCAGTCATCAGTTTTCTCCACTTTGAATTGGAACGGATAGTTTGCGGGTTCGCCTTGTCGCGCGAGCCTGAAGCCTGCCAGACAGAAGTAGATCGCGACGATCGGGATCACCCACTGTGCCAATGTACCGAGAAAGCCCACCAATGGCACGAATAATCGCACGGAAGTCGCCGCAACAAATGCCGCAAGCAACACGGCGGAGAATCGCGCGGCCTTGGATGCCTCGCCTGCGGCGAAGGCATCGCGGTCACGTTCCGTGAAATAGACGGCAAGCGGGATGAGGGGGCCGGTGATGGCGCTCAAGTGAGCCGCACTCGCCCTCGCGGTGTCGGGTCGTTCGTCGGCGGTGTAGGTCATCGGCGTCCTCCGCTCGTCACCCTACCGGGCGCTGGCATCAAGACGCGGCCCTGACGCGGCGCTAAGATTGGCACTCACAGACCGCGAGTGCCAGCGGGAGGCGTCATGAGCGAAGATAGGCGGCAGGCGATATTGCGCGCCATCGTCGAAGGCTATGTGGCGACCCACGAGCCGGTCGGTTCGAAGGCCCTTGCCCAGAATTCCTCCCTTGGAGTATCGCCTGCGACCATTCGCAACGACATGGTGGCGTTGGAAGAGGATGGTCTGATCGCGCAACCCCACACGTCGGCCGGGCGGATTCCCACCGACAAGGGATATCGCTACTTCGTCGACATGCTCGCGGCTGCCGCATTCCAGGACAGTCACAAGCGCGCCATCTCGACCTTCTTGTCGGATGCCGTCGATCTCAACGATGTGGTCGAAAGGTCGGTTCGGCTTCTGAGCCAGCTCACGCGCCAGGTCGCGGTGGTGCAATACCCTTCGCTCAGGGAGAGCCCTGTCCGCAGGGTCGAACTTGTGCGGATGACTCCCGAGCGTGCACTCGTGGTCGTGGTGAGCGCCGACGCTCGAGTCGAGCAAGCGTCGCTCACCGTCCCTCGAGAGCTTTCAGACGAGGACTTTGAACGGGTAGCCCGCGACGTCAACGAGATCGCGGCAGGGTTGACGCCCGCGCCTCTAGACCGCGCGCTCCTCGACTGGGCAGGTAGGCATTCGCCGTCGCCGTGGATCGAGGAATTGGCGGGCGTGGTGGCGAGTGCTGCCCGCGGGGGCACCGTCGAAAGGGTAGTTTTTGCGGGGACGGGCAACCTCACGAGGGCTGGCTCCGATTTGGGCGCAGATGCCGTCGCGTCGGTTCTCGATGCGCTTGAGGAACAGGTGGTGCTGTTGCGGTTGTTGCACGAGATGACCGCCGAGGGTCCCATCGCCGTACGCATCGGTTCCGAGACCGGTTATGGGGCCCTCGCGGGTACGTCTATTGTGGCCGCTGGCTACGGGAACATCGATTCTCCCTCCCTCTTGGGGGCACTCGGGCCGACCCGCATGGATTATCCGGGCACGATGGCTGCAGTCCGCGCAGTCGCCCGTTACTTGTCGAAAGTGGTGGAAGCGTGAAGGACTACTACGCCGTACTAGGCGTGGCGCGAAACGCGTCAGAGGCGGACATCAAGAAGGCGTATCGCAAGCTCGCACGCGAACTGCACCCCGACGTCGCGGGTCCACACGGTGAGGAGCGCTTCAAGGAGGTCGCGGCCGCGTACGAGGTGCTCGGCAATGCCGACAAGCGCGCCCAATATGACCGAGGCGTCGACCCTCGCGCATCGAACGGAGGTGCGAGCGCGGGCTTTGGCTTCGAAGACATCTTCGAGACCTTCTTCGGTTCGGCGATGGGTGGCTCCCAACGCAGGGGTCCCGCTTCCCGCACTCAGCGCGGAGGAGACACGCTCGTCGAGGTTGAGATCAGCCTCGAAGAGGCCGTCTTTGGTGCGCGTCACGACGTTACGGTGGACCTGGCGGAGACGTGCACCACGTGCGATGGCACGTGCTGCACTCCCGGAACGAAGCCCGCGACGTGCCCACAGTGCAACGGCACCGGCGCGGTGCAACGCGTCGCCAGGTCACTGCTCGGCCAGGTCATGACCACCGCGCCGTGTTCACGTTGCGGTGGCTACGGCTCCATCATCGAATCGCCGTGCACCGATTGCTCGGGCCACGGCCGGTCGCGGGAGCGTCGCGCCGTTCCGATCGATATTCCCTCAGGAGTGGAAACGGGCACCCGTATCCGGATGTCCGGATCGGGCGACTCGGGGCCTGGAGGCGGACCGCGAGGTGACCTTTACATCGAGATCCGCGAGCGCGCTCACAAGACGTTTGAGCGGAGGGGCGACGATCTGCACTGCACGATCGAGTTGCCGATGACGGCGGCCGCATTGGGCACCGTCGCCACCGTGGAGACCTTCGATGGCCCTCAGGAGATCGACATCAAGCCTGGCACGCATGCGGGATCAACCGTCACGCTCAAGGGCCTCGGTGTGGGCAAGCTCCAACGGTCTGGCCGCGGCAACCTCCATGTTCATCTCGACATTCTCACGCCAGGTGAACTCACTGAAGAGCAGTCGGAGCTTTTGCGCAGGCTCGCGGTGCTTCGAGACGAGGAGTTCGCCGAGGCGCGTCTGGCGCCCATTGGCGGCGGCGTCTTCGCGCGCCTGAAGGACGCCTTCTTAGGTAGGGCCTGATGGTGAGGCGCCGCGCGACGCGCGGTCGGGCCCTGGCCATACGCTAGAGCCATGACCGACTGCCTGTTTTGTCGCATCGTTGCAGGTGAACTTCCCGCAACGATGGTCGCCCAGACCGACCGCGTGATCGCGTTCCGCAACATTGTGCCCAAGGCGCCTGTCCACGTCCTCGTCGTCCCAAAGACGCATGTCGCGAACGTCACGGAGGCTGCCGCGCAGATTCCGGAGGTTCTCGCGGAGATGATTGCCGTCGCCCAGCAGGTCGCCGACGCCGAGTGCGGCGGCGAATTCCGCCTCGTCTTCAACTCCGGTGAGGGCGCGGGCCAGACCGTCTTCCACGCGCACGCTCACGTCATGGGCGGCAAACGACTCGCTTGGGAGGATGCGTGAGCACGTCACGCGTTTTTGAGATCGACGATGCCGCGGTGATGCTAGGGCTGCTCGGCGCAGGAGACTCAGTTCTTGCTGAGGTCGAACGGACATTTCCAGGCGTGAACCTCTTGGTGCGCGGCAATCGGATCTCGTTGTCGGGCCCCGATGCCGCCGTCGCCGCGTGCGCTGCCGCTCTCGATGAGTTGCGGTCGATGGTCGCGGCGGGAGTGTCCCTCACTCCCGAGGTGGCACGGGAGTCGATGCGGATCCTTGGCGAGGTGCCCGCCGCACACGCAGACCGCCCCGTCGCCGCCCTCGCGAGGGCGATCCTGTCCTCTCGTGGGCGCACGATCAGGCCGAAGACCGAGGGTCAAGCGGCGTACGTCGCCGCGATTGAGCGCCACACCATCACGTTCGGCATCGGCCCTGCAGGAACAGGCAAGACGTACCTCGCGATGGCTCAGGCAGTCGCCGCCATGCAGTCCAAGCAGGTGAGCCGGATCATCCTGACGCGCCCCGCGGTCGAGGCGGGGGAGCGTCTTGGATTCTTGCCTGGCACCGTGTCGGAAAAGATCGACCCGTACTTGCGTCCGCTGTACGACGCGCTCCATGACATGGTCGAACCCGAGTCGATCCCCAAGCTCATCGAGGCGGGAAGCATCGAGGTGGCCCCCCTGGCCTACATGCGCGGGCGCACCCTTAACGATGCGTTCATCGTGCTTGACGAGGCGCAAAACACGACCCGCGAACAGATGAAGATGTTCCTCACGCGGCTGGGCTTCGGGTCGACGATGGTCGTGACCGGCGACATCACACAGGTCGATTTACCAGGGGGCACGCAGTCCGGTTTGCGTGCGGCACGAGACATTCTCCTGGGCGTCGACGACATCGGCTTTTGTGAGCTCACGGCCAAAGACGTGGTGAGGCACCGGCTCGTGAGTGACATCATCACGGCCTACGAACGTAGCGACGCCGCACACGCGATCACCCCGCAACGCTCGCGCACGGACGGCCAGAAGCGGCGCTTGCCGCGACAAGGAGGCGACAGATGATCGACGTCAACAACGAGACAGACGCGCAGCTTGACGAGGCCGAATTCGCCGCGCTCGCCGCGTACGTTCTTGGCCAGATGCACGTCGCATCGGACGCGGAACTCGCGATCATGTTCGTCGATGAGGCCGCAATGGAGGAGCTCCACGTCAAATGGATGGATGAGCCAGGCGCCACGGATGTGTTGAGCTTCCCGATGGACGAGTTGCGTCCGGGAACGTCCGACCACCCCACCCCTGCGGGCCTCCTCGGAGACATCGTCGTGTGCCCCCCAGTGGCCGCGCGTCAGGCTAAGATCGCGGGCCACTCCGCCGAAGAGGAGATGCTGCTCCTCACGACCCACGGAATCCTGCACTTGCTTGGCTACGATCATGCCGAGCCCGAGGATGAGAAGGAGATGTTTGAGCTGCAACGCAGGATGCTCCTGACCTTCCTCGCCCAAAGGTCATGAGTAGTACCGCCGTCGCGCTGCTCCTCTCCTTTGGGGTCGCGAGCCTGATTGGGGCGGCGGTGATGCATGCCATCGTGGCCGCGTTCGAGCAGCTTCCGTACGCGCGCGAACGCGTCATGGCCGAGGCGAAGAGGCAGGACGGAAGGTCGACAAGCGCGGCGAGACTGGCGCGCGATACGCATCAGACCAACAATGCCGCATCCGTCGTCTACGCGTCCCTCGAGGCCGTCGCGCTGGTCGCGTGGAGCGTTTTGGCGTGGACGTGGGGCGCTGAGCTTTCATGGCCGTCATGGGTCGTTGCGCTCATCGCGATGGCGTTGGCCGCCGCGTACTCGTTGCTTCTTGTGCGGGCTGGTCCCCGCCAGTTGGGGAGGACTCACCCGGAAAACACCGTGAGAGTTCTCGCTCCCATCGGAGTGGCACTCATCGCGTTATCGACACCTGTCCGCAGGGTGGTTCCCGCGCTGCAAATACGCGCGCTTTCCGAAGCCGAGGACCTGGTTGAGCAGGCTCAGGGCGCTCTAGAAGATGAAGACGCCGAGCTGTTGCGCGGCGTCGTCAACCTTGGGGACACGCTGACGCGCGAGGTCATGGTGCCTCGTACCGACATGATCACGATCGCGACGGGCGCGACCGCCCGTAAGGCGATGCTCCTGTTCATGCGCTCAGGGTTCTCGCGGATCCCTGTGATCGGCGATGGAGTCGACGATGTGCTCGGCGTCGTCTACCTCAAGGACGTGGTGCGCGCCACGTGGGACACGGCGGATGCTCTTGAGCGGCCCGTTGATGACCTGATGCGCGAACCCGAGTTCATTCCCGAGTCGGTGCCTGCGGATGACCTGTTGAGGCGCATGCAGGGCGAGGCGTTCCACATGGCGATCGTGATTGATGAGTTCGGCGGAGTCGCGGGCCTCGTCACGATCGAGGACGCGCTCGAAGAGATCGTGGGCGAACTCACGGACGAGCACGACAGGGCGGAACCGCAGGTTTCCTACGTGGGTGGCGGTCGCTACCGGGTGCCTGCGAGGCTTTCACTTGATGACCTCGGCGAGCTCTTCGCCATCGAGATCGACGAGGACGACGTCGACACGGCCGCGGGCCTGCTTGCGAAGGCGCTGGGGAAGGTTCCGATCCCAGGATCCAGGGCGGCCGCCCACGGATTGGTACTGCTCGCTGAACGGGCCGAGGGTAGAAGGCGTAGGCTCACCTGGCTCATGGTGGAGAAGGAACCCGACGACAGCGTCGGCAATGAAGACGAGGCGGCACCTGCTCGCCCGCGCAACACTCGCGGCTCTAGCCGCAGGAAGGCGGGCGATGATGACTGAGCACCACAGTGGATTTGCGGCCTTCGTTGGTCGACCAAACGTGGGGAAGTCGACCCTCATGAACGCGCTGGTGGGCGAGAAGGTGGCGATCATGTCGTCGCGCCCTCAGACCACGCGCAGAGCCATCAGAGGGATCATTACCAGGGATGATGCTCAATTGATCATCGTCGACACCCCGGGGCTCCACCGGCCGCGCACGCTGCTCGGCGAGAGGCTCAACGACGTGGTACGCGAGACGTTTGCCGAGGTGGACGTCATCGGCTTCTGCCTGCCTGCCGACGAGAAGATCGGCCCAGGCGACGCGTGGATCGCGCGCGAGCTTGCGCAGGCAAAGGCCCCCGTGGTCGCGATCGTGACGAAGGTGGACACGGTGTCTCGCGATCGCGTGGCCGAACACCTCATGAAGGTCAACGAGCTCGGCGAGTTCATTGACCTCGTACCCGTGAGCTCGGTCGAGGGCATCCAGGTAGACGTGTTGACGGACGTGCTCATCAAGC